>JARGGF010000318.1 GCA_029210905.1 Bacteroidales bacterium
ATTTTAAAAATTGTGGTTTACGTGTATATAGTCCCGAAGAATATATAAATTTACTCGCAAAATAGAAATTTGGCTTGTAACTAATTTAATGTGTATAATTGCGTACTCATCATACTTTTGAATTCCCCTGTTCTATAATAAGCAATTTTACCTCGATACTATCGGTACAACTATGATAATTCAGCTTATCAAAATCCCAACTCCTTATAAACGAATATCCTACCAATCATCAGTTCGAAACGGAGAAGCCGGCAAGCCTTCCATGTTGTATAAATTTGCACCTGCAGGATTATCTGCCCAGGCATATCTCACCGCTACTGGCTTTTTTATGTTTTTGGCCCAAACAATAATTTTGTCGTTTTCTATTTTTGCTTCTGCCCAAACAAAGTTTTTGTCTTTGCCAGCAATGGCAAAATTGTTTAATTTGTTATTGCCTTTTGCTTGCAGACCAGCTCCAACATTTTTAAAAGAAAGGATGATTTTACCACCATCTATTTTCATGGATTCGTAAATAGGCCCGGCACTTACAAGGTTATTTTGTTGATATGCAACCCGTTGTGCCTCCAGGGCCAGCCTTTTTCCTACATCTTTTTTGTTTAATGGGTGGATGTCATTCCATTCGCCAATATCAATGGTGACGGCCATTCCTGTATTGGGCAATGAAAGGGTCTTAAGCTGGGCTTCACGAAGCAAAGCCCAGTTACTTTCTGTTGGCTGTTTTTTGGCTTCCATAAAATTGGCAAGTTGCACAAATAAAAACGGAAAATCTCCTTGCTGCCAGTTTTTTCGCCAATCTTTTATCAAAGCAGGAAAAAGGGTTGCGTATTCCTTTGCCCTCTCAGTATTAGATTCGCCCTGATACCAAATAACTCCATTGATTCGAAAGTTCAAAAGAGGGGCAATCATGGCATTGTATAAGCCCAGTGGTTTAAACCGGATAAATGTCTGGCTTTGAAGTGCTTCCATTCTATAACCAATGCGGTATCTCCATTCGCCGACTAAAGAAATTGTATCCTCATCAGCGACTATTTCATATTTTTTATCGGGCACAAAACCGGCATCCCCACTATTACTTATCACACGAACGGTAATATTGTTTTTACCTTCTTTTAACAAGCCTCCAGGTATTTTATATCTGCGCGGGGGATATTGATAGCTGGTGGCACCCACAAATACACCGTTCACAAACACAGAATCTGCATCCACTATTCGTCCCAATATTAACAAAGCGGCTTTTCCACTGGCACTTTTAGGAACATTAAAAGATTTCCTGTACCAAACCGAGCCGTTTACATTTTCAAGTGGCGTATTTTTCCAATAGCCAGGAACCATAATGGTAGACCATCCACTTGTTTCCACCTGAGGATGGTACCAGGGACGTTTGGATTTAGTGTATGCTAAATCATTTTTGTTAAGTACTTTATACCAATTATTCGACCTTAAAGCGTCTTCATTCTCAATTTTTTTAATTAATAATGAATCTTTAAATTTTTGTGCTTCGTTATCATGTTCAGGAAACTGTTTCAGTCCTTCCTCACTTATCCAAGCTTCGGCAGGTGAACCACCCAATGCACTATTTATCAGGCCAATAGGTATTTTATTTTGTCCATACAACTCTTTAGCAAAAAAATAAGCAACAGCAGCAAAATCCAGAATATTTTCAGGATTTGCTTTTTTCCATGCACCATATTGCAAATCGTTTTGTGCAGTGTTAAAATCGTATTTTCTTGGCACATAAAAGTAGCGGATATTGTCATTTTCGGAATTTGCAATATCATTGCCATAAACCCAACTTACGCGTCGCATAGGCAATTCCATGTTTGATTGACCAGAACAAATCCACACATCGCCAAACAATATATCTCTAATTACTATGCTGTTGCTTGCAGAAATTAGCATACTATAAGGTCCACTGGCTTTTATCGCCGGGAGTATAATCTCCCAGTTACCCTGGCTATCAGCTTCTGTGGAATAAGTTGAATCAGAAAATTCCAGGCTGATTTTTTCATTTTTTGCGGCCCAACCCCAGATTTTAGTTTCGACATCTCTTTGCAAAATCATCCCATCACTAATTAGCTTTGGGAGCCGAACCTGGCTATCAGCAATATATGGATAGAAGATAAAATATAAATTAATTAAAATTATTCTAAGCATTACTTTCATGACTATAGAAATTTTACACGAAGAATTATAGAATTAAACTTTTGAAATTAAATATATCGCTCTAAACCAGCCATTAAACCATCCAGTTCTGCAAGGCCTTTTAACCTGCCAATTAATGGATAGCCCGGATTGTATTGATTTTCGTAATCGCTCAGTATTTTAATACCATGATCGGGGCGCATTGGCATCCTGAAATCTAACCGCCCATCCATTATCCGTCTTTTTTGTTCTTTCAAAAGAACTGTCATGATAGCTACCATATCCCGCCCACCTTCTAAGTGCCCCGACTCATAAAAACTTCCGTCTTCAAGGATTTGGGTGTTTCTTAGATGGATGAAATGAATCCTGCTTGCACATTTTTCAGCAATTTCTACTAAGTTATTGTCCCTTCTTGCCGAAAGTGAACCAGCACAATACGTAATGCCATTATTTGTCGATGTATTAGCCTGCATCAGCCATTCAAAATCTTCTAAATTTCCGACAATTCTTGGCAAACCCAAAACAGGAAAAGGAGGATCATCAGGATGCACACACATTCGGACACCAGAATCTTCTGCTGTTGGTATTACATCGTCTAAAAAGGCCTTAAAATTAATTCTAAGTTGTTCTTTATCAATGTTTTTGTATTTTTCTATAAACGATAAAAACAAAGCCTTAGGATCCGATACAGAACCATCAATTACGCCATTGACAAAGCCCTGGGTAAGCACTATAATGTTGTAAACCAGCCTTTCTGACTCCTCCTTTGACATGGAATCATAAACTTCTTTTGCTTTGATAATTAGATCCTGAGGGTAGTCCGTTTTTGCATTGGGACGTTTTAGCATAAAAACATCAAAAGCAACAAAGGTAGGAAAATCAAAATACATAGCTTCGCCACCATTCTTAAGCTTATAGTTTAAATTGGTCCTTGACCAGTCCAGAACAGGCATAAAATTATAGCAAACGGTATCAATTCCACATTTCCCCAGGTTTTTTAGCGATTTCTGATAATTGTTAATCAGCCTGGATCTGTCTTTTGAGCTAATTTTAATGCCCTCGCTCACCGGTAAACTTTCTACCACACTCCAGCGCATACCCTTGGCTTCAATAGCATTTTTAACTTTAAGTATTTCGTCTACTTCCCAAACTTCGCCATTGGGAATATGATGCAATGCAGTTACTACACCCTGAACCCCCATTTGCACAAGGTGATCAAGCGATATGGTATCGTTGAACCCAAACCATCGCCATGTTTTTTCTAAAGCCATTTTTTTCTGATATTTTAAATTGTTTTGAGACCTATAACTGATGGGTTAACCCATCAGTTTACCTATTGACACAACACAATCGACATGTCAAGCACAAAGCTTTGAATTGCCTCATCCACCTGTCGGGTTGTCGAAATAAGTATTATGCTAAATATCAACAGTATAACTTTTGTAAATGTACCCGCTTGGCAGCTATTTTCCTTTCTTTAAACGCCACTATCATCATCTTCCTACTCAAATCTCAAATCTTAAATCAATGTCGATTAGTTAAGTATTTTTTGCCCTGAAAGGGCATAAGCAACAGCGTAGGGCATCGCCCTACGACAATGTTAAAGCCAACTCCAAGCCCTGTAAGGGCGTAAGCTTCCGCCCTTACAGGGCTTGATTTTGCGCTCCTCAATATCACAGGGCGTTGCCCTGCGCTATTGCTAAAAGGCTTTCAGCCTTAACTAAACGATATTGAATCTCAAATCTCAAATCTTAATTCTCAGATCTCATATCTCAAACCCTAAACCCCGCTAAATGAGCTAAATCCACCATCAACAGGCAAAATGGCGCCTGTGATAAAAGAAGCTGCATCCGAACACAAAAATTGAACTGCACCATTTAACTCTTTGATGTCTCCAAAACGTTTCATGGGGGTGCGGGCCAATACTTTTTCGCTGCGTTCGGTATAACTACCATCAGGATTAAGCAGCACATTTCTGTTTTGGTCGCCAATAAAAAAGCCAGGGGCAATTGCATTTACCCTGATTTTTTCATTAAACTTTGTGGCCATTTCCATGGCCATCCATTGCGTGAAAATGTTAATTCCGGTTTTGGCAACTGAATAGCCCAGCACACGGGTGATTGCCGAATAAGTAGCCATGGATGAGATGGTTATAATGCTTCCTTCGCCCTGTTTGGCCATTGTTTCTCCAAATACCAGGCTGGGATATACTGTTCCATTTAAATTAAGATCCGTAACCCTCTCAAAATCTTCAATCTTCATGTCAAAAATGGTTTGTTGTTCGCTTAGCGTCGCACCTGGCAAATTCCCACCTGCAGCGTTGATTAATATATCAATTTTGCCCCATTTTTTAAGCAATTTTCCCCTTGTTTCTTTTAGTGATTCAATATCCAGGACATTTGTAACAAATCCAACAACCTCACCACCAAGTGCTTGCAACTCAACAACCCTGTTGGTCACTTGCTCCTCTCTAATATCCAGAATGGCCACTTTAACACCTGCCTGAACCAAACTGGTAGAAATACTACCTCCTAAAACACCACCACCTCCGGTTACAACAGCAACTTTCCCTTTAATTTCAAACATTATAAAGATATTTTAAGTTTTTTTTACTATTACAGTTCATTTGATGAAGCATACAAACCAATAACTGTTCCGATAAAACCACCAGCCTTTTCAGTGCTAAGGTATTCAGTTGAGATACCATCCTTTAATAAAACCCAATCTCCATCATTGAGTTTATAGGAAAATTTAAATTCGCCTTTTTTTGAAGTCGCTGATAGTTCTATGCGCCCATCAAAAGTATTTGGTAATTTAGCCTTTTCCAAAATTATCCTAACAATGCTATCGTTCTCTTTTTCAGCTTTTTGCAAAACAATCATATTTTGTCCGTTAATTTTTGTAATTCCTAAACTTAGATGAAATGCTTCATTTTGAAATAAAACCAAACCTGCAAAATCTGTCGAATCTTTAGGAATATAAACTAGCGCAGTTTCAACTGTCATTTCATGATGTTGCTGGCGTCGAAAAATTGCAGAAGGTTGTTTAAACTCCCGTAAATTCACATCTCGTGTATTAATATATATACCACCAGCTTTATCAGGCTGATACCATTTTTCTTTTGGCGTTCTTAAGAAGAACCATTCTTTGGATAATTCTGCTTGTTTAAAACTGTCGATATAGGAAAAATTTCCCTGCTTTTTAAAATTCGCCCCTTCAATCTTAGCACTTAAATTTGGCAGATCCAAAATTCTTGGAACCACTTTCCCTTTTTCTAAAATTTCCGGCCAATCATTTTCCCACTTTACAGGATGCAGGAATACTTCCCTGCCAATATTAAAGTAGTTCTGTTCGTTATAAGGTCTGCAACCCAGGAAAACTGCATACCACTTTCCATTTTTTGTTTGAACCATATCTGCATGACCGGTATTTGTAACCGGATAAATTCTTTCAGCTGGAAGATCCCTCTGGGTTAAAATTGGGTTATCCGGATTGGGCTGATAAGGCCCGTCCACCCTTTTGCTCCTGAAAATAACCTGAGAATGATTGATGCTTGTCCCCCCTTCAGCAGTCATCAGGTAATAATACTCACCAATTTTATAAATATGCGGCCCTTCTATCCAGATTGGTTTTTGTGTAATATCGTGCCCTCCATTCCTGATTACTTTTCTTGGACCAATTAGTTTATTTGTCTTTACATCAAACTCCTGGAACCAAACAGCTTTATGTCCTTGATATAATGATTCACCTTCAGGATCTCCATTATTTACAAGATAAGCCTTGCCATCGTCATCAAAAAAAAGTGAAGGATCTATCCCATCAACTTCAGAAAACCAGATTGGATCACTCCATGAACCTGCAGGATTTTTGGCGGTAACAAGGAAGTTTCCC
>JARGGF010000319.1 GCA_029210905.1 Bacteroidales bacterium
AAGGTCTGCGTTATTACTGGTGGAGCTGGTGTATTAGGATCATCAATTGCAAAAGGACTTGCCTCAATTGGGGTAAAAACTGCAATATTAGATATCAATGAAAATCACGCAATTAGCATTGCCAGGGAAATAGAGAACGTCAGTGGAACAATTTCCAGAGCTTACAAAGCAGATGTTTTAAACAAGGCTTCCCTGGAAGCAGTTAAAGCAAAAATAAATGCGGAATTGGGAAAAATAGATCTTTTAATCAATGGCGCAGGAGGCAACTCACCCAAAGCAACCACCCAGGTTGAAAAGCTGGATGCTTCAAATATATCGGAATTGGATAAATCTTTCTATGGGCTTGACCCTGAGGGCTTTCAGTGGGTATTTGATTTAAATTTTAAAGGAACACTCCTGCCTTCTATGGTTTTTACAAGAGACATGCTGGAAACTAAAAAAGGCGCGGTGTTAAATATTTCTTCAATGAATTCTTATAAACCACTTACCAAAATACCAGCCTATTCAGCGGCCAAAGCTTCAGTAAATAATTTTACAGAATGGCTTGCGGTTCATCTTGCCCAGGTTGGTATCAGGGTAAACGCCATAGCACCCGGATTTTTCCTTACTCATCAGAACAGGTTTCTTCTTGTTGACGAAACAACTGGTAAACCAACAGCCAGAGGTGAAAAAATAATAGCCAACACCCCAATGGCCAGGTATGGTGATGTAGATGAACTAACCGGAACAATTGCTTTTCTTTTATCTGATTTGGCAAAATTTATTACAGGCATTTGTATTCCAGTAGATGGTGGCTACAGTGCTTTTGGAGGAGTTTAATTTTAAAAATAAAAATATGGAACAAACTTGGCGATGGTACGGACCAAAGGACAGAATAAGCCTGCAACAAATCAGACAAACAGGGGCCACAGGTATAGTTACAGCGCTGCATCATATTCCAAATGGTGAGGTATGGCCGCTGGATGATATTTTGGCGCGAAAAAAAATGATTGAATCGCAGGGTTTAACCTGGTCGGTTGTGGAAAGTGTGCCGGTGCATGAGGATATTAAAAAGCAAAAAGGTAATTTTCAAAAATATATTGACAATTATAAACAAACCCTAAGCAATTTAGGCAAAATTGGCATCCACACTGTTTGTTACAATTTTATGCCAGTGCTGGACTGGTCAAGAACTGATTTGAACTTTCAGTTTGAAGACGGTTCGGAAGCACTCAAATATGAACAAAAACATTTTGTAGCCTTCGACATCTTTATCCTGAAAAGAAAAAACGCCAGTAAAGATTACCCGACTGAAGTGATCAAACAATCTGAAATGTGGTATAATAGCCTAGATAACAACCAGATACAAACTTTTATTGATACAATTATTAAAGGATTGCCAGGTGCAGAAGAAAGTTATTCAGTAGCCCAACTGGCAAAAGTAATTGGTGAATATGAAGGCATTGACAGATTTAAGCTAAAAGAACATTTATTTTATTTTCTTGAAGAAATAATTCCGATTGCTGAAAAAGCCAATGTCCGCATGGCTATCCATCCGGATGATCCACCATGGCCTTTAATGGGTTTGCCCAGGGTGGTTAGTACAAGAGATGATGTAAAAGAAATTCTCGATAAAGTGGATTCCGTCAATAATGGAATTACACTGTGCACAGGAAGTTTTGGAGCAGGATATTTTAATGATCTTCCCGCAATGACTAAAGAATTTGCATCACGAATAAATTTTGCTCATTTGAGAAATGTTAGT
The DNA here is from genome assembly GCA_029210905.1 of Bacteroidales bacterium. Lineage (GTDB taxonomy): Bacteria > Bacteroidota > Bacteroidia > Bacteroidales > NBLH01 > NBLH01. The sequence goes on from JARGGF010000319.1 coordinate 1,745, forward strand.
CGCGATGAACAATTGAACTTTCATGAAGATTATTTTTTCGAAGGCGATATTGACATGTATTCAGTTGTTAGAAACCTTGTAGAAGAAGAAAACAGAAGAGAAAAATCAGGCAGGACAGACAAACGAATTCCCATGCGACCTGATCATGGTAACCAAATGTTCGAGGATATAGGAAAACCAAATAATCCAGGGTATTCACTTTATGGCAGAATGAAAGGCCTGGCCGAAATAAGAGGATTGGAAATAGGAATTAAGAAATCTATAACAACCTGATTTTCGGTGTTTTATATCGACAATCAATCTGGAAATAAAAATTATCACCTAAATAATTTAACATGAGTTTTAATAACATCAATGAGCAAATAGGAAAATATCGCTGGCGCATTTGTGCACTTGTATTTTTTGCCACAACAGTAAACTACCTCGACAGAAATGTGTTGGGATTATTAAAAGAAACCCTTGCTAATGATGGGGTTTTTGGTCCGGTTAAAGCATTACAGGAACTTTATTATTCCTATGTTGTAATTTCATTCCAAATTGCTTATGCGGTGGGTATGCTGCTCGCAGGTAAGTTTATCGATTGGATTGGCACCAAAAAAGGTTATGCAGTATCACTGATTGGCTGGAGTTTAGCGGCTATTGGTCATGCATTTGGTCATACAACGGCCTCATTTGGTTTCTGGCGGGCTGCTTTGGGAATATCAGAGGCAGGCAACTTTCCTGCAGCAAACAAAACAATCGCTGTATGGTTTCCTAAAAAAGAACGTGCTTTTGCCACAGGTTTATACAATTCAGGCGCAAATGTGGGTGCAATAATTGCTCCTTTGGTAGTGCCCTGGATTGCAGGACATTGGGGCTGGGAATGGGCATTCATTTTAACCGGGCTGATTGGATTTACCTGGTTAATATTTTGGTTTAGAACCTACGAAAGTCCAAAAAACAAATTAGCGTCTGGAAAATTAGGCCAGGCAGAATATGACCATATCCATAGCGATAAAGATGAACAGGAAGCTGAAGCAAAGGATGTATCAGCCTCAAAAGTATCATGGTTTCGTTTATTAAGATACCGGCAAACCTGGGCCTTCTTTTTTGGTAAATTTTTAACCGATCCCATTTGGTGGTTTTTCCTGTTCTGGTTGCCCGCTTTTCTGGAGGGCGAAAACGCCAGAAAAATAGCGGACTATTTGGCAAACAATCCTGGGTACGCCGGAGAAAATGCAGATATTCCAGGGATTATTCTTTGGCCATTGGCAGTTGCCATTGTATATACTGTATCTACATTTGGCTCAATATTAGGTGGTTGGCTGCCCAAGAAATTTATAAACGGAGGTATGGATGCCAACAAAGCAAGAAAAACCTCCATGTTTATCTATGCACTGTTTCCATTAACTGTTCTTTTTGCCTCAAGGCTGGGTGAGATAAATACATGGTTTGCTGTATTTACCATTGCTATTGCTTGTGCTGCACACCAGGCCTGGTCGGCAAATATTTTTACCACTGTGTCAGACATGTTCCCTAAAAAGGCAGTTGCTTCAGTAACAGGTATTGGAGGAATGGCAGGAGCCATAGGAGGGATGCTTATTGCCTGGTCGGCAGGTCTGCTCTTAAAGCATTTTGCCGAACTTGGTAAAATTGAACTGGGCTATGGAATCCTTTTTATTGTTTGTGGTTCTGCCTATTTACTGGCCTGGATAGTAATGCATCTGTTTGTGCCAAAATTTAAGCAAATATCAGATTTATAACAATATATATTAAATGCATTGTTAGGAGTTATTTAATGTAATCAATAAAAAACACGACATGACTAAAATAAATTTTTCACAACGTAGAGCTTGTAACCCAGTTGATGCTAAAAGCTACGATACTAAACGCTTACGTAAAGAATTTCTTGCACAGGGTTTGTTTGTGCAGGGCGAAATAAACATTCATTATTCACAGTATGAAAGATATCTTTTAGGAGGTGCTTTTCCTATAAATAGTTCGCTAAAACTAGAGAGTATTTCATTATTGAAAGCAGAATATTTTTGTGAACGCCGCGAACTGGGCATTATCAATATTGCTAATAAAGGCATTGTGATTGTTGATGGTAAAGAATACACCCTTCAAAACAAAGAAGCTATTTATGTAGGGAAGGGCAGCAAAGAAATCATCTTTAAAAGTACAGATATATCAAATCCTGCCAAATTCTATTTCAGTTCCACTCCGGCGCATAAAGAATATCCCACCACATTGGTGAATAAAGAAAAGGCGAATATTTTACACTTGGGATCACTTGAAACCAGTAATGAACGCACTATATATCAATTAATTGTACCCGGTATTGTTGAAAGTTGCCAATTGGTAATGGGGCTCACAGAACTTCAGAAAGGAAGTGTTTGGAATACCATGCCAGCACATACTCATGAAAGAAGAATGGAAGCCTACTTTTATTTTGATTTGCCTGAGAATCAAACCATTCTGCACTTAATGGGAGAACCCCAGGAAACACGGCACCTGTTCATCCACAACGAAGAGGCGGTGTTCTCACCTGAATGGGGAATTCATTCAGCAGCAGGCACTTCCAATTACTCTTTTATTTGGGGAATGGGTGGTGAAAACCTTGATTATACGGACATGGATCATGTTCAGCCGAATGAATTGAGATAAACAGTTAATGTAAAGAGATTATGGATTTTAACTCAATATAATTCTAACCTACATTATTCATGAACATCTATGATGTTTCAAATTGGAACACGGATGATGCGGATTTAACTGATTTCACGGATTTTGTAAAAGTTTTGTTTTCAAACAAAACATTTTATATTGCATTGATAATCAAGGATATGAACAAGTTTATGAATTATTCAGGCAAAAATCTGTAAACTCACTACTAAAAAAATAAAATTATGATAAACGAATTATTTAATCTGACAGGAAAAGTCGCACTGGTTACCGGAGGAACACATGGAATAGGAATGGCATGTGGTAAAGCTTTGGCAAAAGCAGGTGCAAAACTTTGTGTGAACGATATTGACGACAACAAACTGGAAACATGCAAAAAGGAGTATGCCATTGATGGAATTGATGTTTTTACCGTGAATTTTAACGTAACCAGTGAATCAGGCGTAGATGAAGGAATCAGCAAAATTGAAAAAGAGGTAGGGCCGATTGATATTCTTGTCAACAATGCAGGAATAATAAAACGTATTCCAATATTAGACATGCCAATTTCAGATTTTGAACAAGTGCTTAATGTTGACCTGGTTGCCCCATTAATAGTTGCAAAACGGGTGGCTCCGGGCATGATTGCGCGCCGGGAGGGAAAAATCATTAACATGTGTTCCATGATGAGCGTTTATGGTCGTCAGAATGTATCGACATATGCAGCCGCTAAAGGTGGATTAAAACTATTAACTGAAAATATGACCTGCGAATGGGCAAAATATAATGTTCAGGTGAATGGAATAAGCCCCGGATATATTGCAACCTCGCAAACAGCTCCAATCCGTGTAAATGGGCATCCTTTTAACGATTTAGTAATGACCCGCACTCCTGCCGGACGATGGGGAGAACCTGAAGATGTAGGAAATGCCTGTTTATTTTTAGCCTCAAAAGCTGCAAATTTTGTAAACGGTCACATACTTTATGTTGACGGTGGAATATTGGCCAATTTTGGTTATGTGAAAGGAGAAAATGATATTAATGAATAGACTATTAGATGTGAGATATTAGATGTGAGATATTAGATGTGAGATAATGATTTAAGTATTAATCTAAATACTAAATACTCAAACCAATGAAAAGATTCTTAGACGAAAATTTTTTACTGGAAACAAAAACGGCTGAACGTCTTTATCATGAGCATGCTAAAAAAATGCCCATTATTGATTATCACAGCCATTTGATTCCTGAGCAAATAGCTGAAAATAAGCAATTTGACAACATAACTCAGCCCTGGCTTTATGGTGATCATTACAAATGGAGGGCCATGCGGACAAATGGAGTGGATGAGAAATATTGTACTGGCAACGCGAATGATTGGGAGAAATTTGAAAAGTGGGCAGAAACCGTGCCATTTACACTCAGAAATCCTCTATATCATTGGACGCATCTTGAGTTGAGAAGGTATTTTGGGATTGAAACTCTGTTATATCAAGAATCGTCGAAAATTATTTATGGACAAACTAAAGAATTGCTACTAAGTGAAAAATTTAAGGTACATGGCTTATTAAAAAAAATGAATGTCGAGCTGATTTGTACCACAGACGATCCTATTGATTCTCTTGAAC
>JARGGF010000031.1 GCA_029210905.1 Bacteroidales bacterium
GCCGGGTCAATGGTTCTAACCAATTTATTTTTTGCAGGGGAAAAGAATAAGTACATCATGTCAACTCCCTGGACGGCACTATGCGAACTGTTAAATTTGCTTTTGTTCCGGATTGGTTATTTTCATCAAAGGCAAAGATAGAGATGCCAGGGCAGAGGCATACAATATGCACACCTCTGTTCGCTTTCGCTAAAAGAAGGCAGTACTTTATTATACCTTTATTTTAACTGGTTCATAATATTCAGAGCATCTATTTCTCGGAAACTGACATAGAAAAAGGTGCTGCACTTTTATTTGTACCTCTATTATAATCAGGCATATAGGACATTTCAAACACTAACTTGCCACCTTTTAAGATTTCATCATGAGTAATAAAATTTCGATTTAATTCTTTTCCCTGCAAATGAGCATTATTTATATAGATATTTTCTTTTGAATTATTATTCGCGATTATTTCAAAAGTATTTCCGTTTTCAAGTGTCAGGGTAATTTTATCGAATAATGGGGAACCTAAAACATATTCTCCGGTTCCGGGGCACACGGGATAAAATCCCATAGCACTGAAAACATACCAGGCTGAAGTTTGGCCATTGTCTTCATCTCCACAATATCCATCAGGTGTTGGTAAATACAGTTTGTTCATTACTTCCCTTACTCTTTGTTGTGTTTTCCATGGAGAACCAGCATAATTGTATAAATATATCATATGCTGTATGGGTTGATTACCATGTGCATAATTACCCATGTTCATAATCTGCATTTCACGTATTTCGTGAATTGGGAATCCATAATAGGAACAGTCAAAATCAGGTGGCATGCTAAAAATGGTATCGAGCTTTGCAACAAATTTTTTATCTCCTCCCATTAAATTGCTCAAACCCTGTATATCATGAAAGACAGACCATGTGTAATGCAGGCTGTTGCCTTCGGTAAAAGCATCACCCCATTTTAAAGGGTTAAACGGAGACTGAAACTTACCATCTTTATTTTTACCACGCATCCAGCCTGTTTCAGTATCGTATACATTTCGGTAGTTTTGCGAGCGCTTTGCGAATAATTCTATTTCTTTTTTTGGCTTTTTTAATTCAGAGGCCAGTTTCCAGATACAGAAATCTGCATAAGCATACTCTATGGTGCGTGCAGTATTTTCATTTATTTTTACATTATAAGGAATGTAACCTAATTCATTGTAATACTCTGCCCCAAAGCGGCCCACAGAATTAATTTCAGGCATAAATCCTTTAGTGTTTTTAATGATGGCTTCGTAGAGCGTTTCAATATCATAACCTCGAATACCTTTGAGGTAAGAATCGGCAATTAAAGAAGCAGAATTGGAACCAATCATACATCCTCTGTGACCCGGACTTGCCCATTCAGGCAGCCAGCCACTTTCTTTATAGGTATTAACCAGGCCTTGCATAATGTTGCTGTTCAATTCAGGATACATTAAAGTAAAAAATGGGAAAACTGCCCTGAAAGTATCCCAAAAACCATTATCGGTAAATAAGTATCCAGGCAGGACCTCGCCACTATAAGGACTATAATGCACTATTTTATTATCCTTATCAAATTCATAAAACTTCCTGGGAAACAGCAAAGTACGATATAAACAGGAGTAAAATGTTTTAAGTTGGTCCGTACTTCCACCTTCCACTTTTATTTTTGATAACTCTTTGTTCCAGATTGCTTTTCCTTCGTTTTTAATGGTTTCAAAATCCTTGTCGCCAATTTCGCGCTTTAAATTTATTTCAGCCTGCATTGGGCTGATAAATGAAGAAGCAATTTTCGCATGTATCTTTTCACCCCTTTTTGTTTTAAAACCTACGACAGCTCCGACGTGTTCTGCCTCGGCAAATTTTGTATTTTTGTTTAGTGTGCTATCATTCCAGGTATGAGTGATTTCAAAATCTTTATCAAAAACAATCACAAAATAATTATGAAAGTTTTCAGGTACTCCACCATGATTGTTTCGGCAATAACCAATAATTTTCCGTTCTTCGGGAATTATCTTTACCATGGAACCTTTATCAAATGCATCTATCAATATATATGAGCTATCGTTCTCCGGAAACGTAAACCTGAAGCTTACGGCACGTTCTGTAGGTGTAAACTCGGTAACCACATCATAATCTGCAAGATAAACACTGTAATAATGTGGATTTACTTGCTCAGCTTTATGTGAAAACCATGATGCCCTTTTATTTTCATCAAACACCAATTTGCCAGTAATAGGAAATATTGAAAATGCTGCATAGTCATTAATCCATGGACTTGGCTGGTGGGTTTGTTTAAAGCCTAAGATTTTGTGTGCATCATAATTATAGCACCAGCCATCATTCATTTTACTGGTTTGGGGAGTCCAGAAATTCATGCCCCATGGCAAGGCAATGGCAGGATAGGTATTGCCATTTGATAACAAATATTCAGAATCTGTCCCCATCAATGGGTTCACATATTCGGTATAATCTGTTGTGATGTTTGTTGATACATTTTGCCCTTTTGAATTACCCAGAAAAGAAACAAGTAAGAAGATGATGGCTATAGTTCTCATGATTTAAATGTTTAGATAGATTTGATAAAACTAATTCATTTTTTTGATAATTAAGTTCAGGCGGGCCTGAAAAAATACAAACGACTTAGGCAAAGCCTAAGCCGAACTATTTGAATGACATAAAGGAAAAGTACTTTTCATTTAATAAATAATTGATTTTGGCCTATCATTTTCATCACTTCCAAAAGCTTTATTCGGCTGACTACCCATAAAAAACTCCAACGTACCCCCTTGTTGAATATCTTTATGCGTTATGAATGACTTGGAGTAATCCATGCCATTCAATTTTACTGACTGAATGTAAATATTTTTGTCATTATTGTCATGGGCTATTATTTTGAAGGATTTGTTATTTGCCAGGGCAATTTCAGAATTGTCAAGAATAGGGCTCCCAAAAACATAAGCCCCATTTTGAGGGTTAACGGGATAAAAGCCCATGGCCGACCAGATATACCATGCTGACATTTGTCCACAATCTTCATTGCCGCAAAGGCCATCGGGTTTATCGGTATACATTTCTTTCATTATTTGCCTGACTTTCTCTGCAGTTTTCCATTGTTCTCCAGCATAAGCATACAAATATGTAATGTGATGTCCAGGTTCATTTCCGTGGGCATACATGCCAATAAGCCCTGAAATATCAGCAGATGCTCCTTCCTCGAGCTTTTCCTTGATAACAAACAGGCTGTCAAGTTTTTTAATAAAGGCTTTTTCTCCTCCTAAAAGTTCAATCAATCCCTCAACATCCTGAGGAACCAGCCACAAATACTGCCAGCCATTTCCTTCACAAAACTCATCGGTTCTGTGGCTTGATGTGATTGGGTTAAAATCCTTTCGCCAGCTTCCATCGGCATTTTTGCCCTTAAAAAAACCATTGCTGGCATCGAAATAATTTTTGTAGTATTTTGATCTTTTTGAAAAGTATTCATAATCTTCCGTTTTGCCTAAATCTTTAGCCATTTGAGCAATCCCCCAATCGTAGATAGCGTATTCCATGGCTTTGGCAACCGATTCGTGCTGTTTGTCAAAGGGTATGTAGCCTATTTCCTTAATAAAATCAACTCCCCTGTCATCGCGCATGGCTGTTTTAACCACAGCTTCATAAGCCAATTGGGTATCAAAACCTTTGAACCCTTTAAAATAAGCATCAACAATAATTGGGACTGCATTATACCCTATCATTACCCTGTTATCATGTCCCATTAGGTGCCATTCAGGCAGTTTACCTTCTTGTTTATATAATTCGAGCATTGAATTAATAAAATCTGGAACTCTTTCTTGTTGTATAAGGGTGAATAGGGGATTAGCTGCTCTATAAGTATCCCATAATGAGAAAGTTGTATAATTTTTAAATGTTTTGCTATTGTATTGCTTTTTATCTGCACCCAGATAATCTCCATTATTATCATTGTATAAAGATGGGGCTATCATAGTATGATATAGTGCAGTATAAAAGGTTCGTAAGATGGTTGAATCAGCTTCTGCTTTTATTTTGTTTAACTCGGAGGCCCAAAGTTCAATTGCTTTAGTATGATATGCGTCGAAGTCCCAGTTGGCGGCTTCGGTTTCAATGTTTTGTAATGCATTTTCTGTGCTAACAGGAGAAATACCAACTTTCAGCAAAACAACTTCACCGGCATTGGTTTTAAAGTTTAGTATCCCTTTTAGGGCATCACCTTCCTCTTCCGCTTCATTTAGTCTCAAACTATCGTTATAGATAACAAATTCTTCGATGGGTTTTGATATTTTTAAGGCAAAATAAATCCTTTGATCCATGGACCAGCCATTTGATATACGATAGCCAACAATGGTTTGGTTGTCAACTTTTTTCAGATATGTTTTTTTTGCTACATCAGCAATCCCTTCTTTAAGGTCAACAATAATCCTTGATTGAGCAGATTCTGGGAAAGTATATTTATGCACACCTACACGCTCTGTTGTAGTTAATTCTGCTTTAATGTTGTATCTATCGAGTAGCAAAGAATAATAACCAGGCTCAACAAATTCATTATCATGGCTGTACAGGGATGCATAACCATTTAGATGATTTTCCTGTGTTCCGGCATTTGTAATTAAATCTCCTGTTGTTGGCATAATCAGGATGTCGCCTAAATCGGCACAACCCGTTCCTGTTAAATGGGTGTGTGAAAATCCCATTACAATGCTGTCTGAATAATGATATCCTGAACTCCAGTCCCAGCCCTTATAAAAATTATTAGGACCCAATTGCACAGCACCAAAAGGTACATTTGCACCTACAAAAACGTGTCCGTGATAGTCACTTCCTATCATAGGATCGACATAGTGCGTTAATGGTGCAGAATCTGCAATGTTTTCTCCTTTATCAAAGCGGTTTCCGCAAGTGATTAGAAAAAAAATAGTTGTGAGGAATAGCAGATTTTTCATTTTGGGGAAATATTTCATAATTAGTGTCAATTTGAGTGAAGAATAAAGAGGTGCAGCATTTGGTCCATCCTCTTGATTGATTTGTTTTACGCTGAAACAGGAATGAATTATACAAAAATTCATATAAAATGATTATCTATTCAAAATTAATAAATTAATTAAATTTTTTATAATGAATCTCTGATAAAGTTCAAATTAAGAACTTTATCAGAGAAGTTTAAAAACCATAATTATGAAAAAGGAACTATTTTGTTAATTTGTATTCCACTTTATTCCTCGCATTTCAGCATTATAATTTCCGGTAACATCGCTAAAGCCTACACCTGCTACCTTGTTAAGTGGTAAATATATTTGCAGATTTGGCTCCGTTCCTGTAATATTTGCATTTAAGCTGCCTACATTTCTTGCTTCATCCCACATTCGGAAGTTTTTTAATGAGCCATTCATTTTTCCCCAACCATTTCCAAGCCAGATTTCGCCCCAGCCGGAAACATTCGGTACTCCAATGGTATCTCTGCCTGTTTCAACACCGTCAACATATAAGTATGTTATCGGAAAACCACCAACGTCTTCATTATGAACAATAGCGATATGTTGCCAATTTCCTGGAGTTATTGTTAATGAAGGAGCTGTTGGGCCCATTTCCCATCCATTAGGTCCTGAGGTGAAGTTTCTTAAGCCACCTGAATTAAGAAAAGCTTCTTCTGTTAATTCGGTAAAACCATAAACCCATATACCAAACTCGCCATTGTTAAAAAATTCACCGGTTCCATAACCTTCCAAAGATTTTACTTTTACTTCGAATTCGACAGTATAATTTCCCTGTGGAGTATAATTTGGAGTTATCCTTAAACCTACTGCATTAGGATCGTCCCTGTCAATAAAAATACCATCTGCATCGGCAACAGTCATTGATAAGGCAATGGCTAGTTTTCCATTAATTGATTCAGCGCCATCATCCAATTGATCTTGTCTGTTGGCATTAGCAATTAAATCATCTGCCTTGTCAATTAAGCTCTGCAAATAATTATTAGTACCAATTGGATAATCGCCGTCATTAGTTCCTTCAGATACAGGCATTGCCGCTTGCACTGCAGCTTTGACTGTGTTTATCGCAGTATAATCAAGTATAATTACCGGAGGAATACCACCTGCAACCCACTCGATATTTCCAAGAAATGTTCCTTTAAATTTACCATTAGTTGAGGGTATTTCGGTTCCCAAATCAGCATTAAATGGGATGTAGATTTCCAGATTGGCTTCATCGCCGGTAACCTCATTTAAGGTTTCATTAATTTGTGCTCCGGTCCTGACTTCAGACCATAGTCTAACATCCTTTACCATAGCATTTACTACCCTGTCGTCCCAGGGCTTTGTATTTCCAATGGTAACAGGATAATCGCTGTCAGAATCAACATAAAGATTATCATTAGAGAGGATTTCTACTCCATCAAGATATAATTTATGGCTGGTAAGGTTATTTACATAACTTATAGTTATCCATTGGCCTGCTTTTATAGTTCCGGGCGCACTTTTTACATCATTCCAACCATCACCACCTACATTAAGATGTACTACACCATCACCAAAATATCTGATATCAAAACCTCTGTCGTCTGGCCCACCTTCACCCATCACATTGGCAAAAAAGGTATTACTGTAACCTTTTTGATTCAGGTCAAGAATGTAAAATTTTGCCTCAATGGTAAAGGGCTTTTTAGTGATTGCATCTATTCCCCCGGCAACACCAGAACCGGCTGTATTATCAGAAATTTTTATCATGGTACCATTTTCCTGGTGAATCCATGGAATTGCAACTGTAACGATATTTTCTTCTAATTTATTAAGATACAGGTTTACCTTATTTACAGCATCATCAATCTGGTTTTGAGATTTTGCGTTGGTAGTCATCCATTTGGCCCAAACAATTACGTCCTCAACTACTGCAAGTGAGCCTGGCTTATATTGGCCAGGTAAGGTACCTTCTTCACTACTTGCTAATTTTGTTTCAGCAGCAGTAATAGCTTGCTCCAGTGATGTGGCATCAAAGGGGCCGTATGTTTCTTCTTCCTTACACGAGGTGGCCATAACTATAAATAACATGACAACCAGTAGAGAAAGTATCCTAAAATTTTTATTTAATATTTTCATTTTTCTCAAATTTTAATAGTTAAAAGTTACTATCCATCAATCCATTAGTACCTTTCAATTCTGTACCTTTTACATCCCACCATAATTTAAAATCCATTCTGTCTTTATCCAATGAATTTAGAGCTTGAGGCATATTTTCCTGGTTTAAATTGTGCTGATTATCGGGATACCTGATACGTTTTACGTAAGTTCCTGCGGCAACGGTTGCATTACTGCTAATACCATCAATTGGCAAGGTTAAATCAGGATAATCTGTTCTTCTAAAGTCTGCCCAGGCTTCAACCCCATTTGGGAAGTTTGCAATCCATTTTTGGGTAATAATGCTTTTTAGCTGAGCTTCATTTGAACCTGTTAGATTAGCAACTCCATCAATGTAGTTTTGTGCATTGGTTGCATCAACACCTACATAGTCCATAGAGGCCTGAATACCAGACTTGTACAAAGCATTGGCATCTCCTGAAACCCAGCCCCTTAAGGTTGCCTCTGCTTGTAGAAAAAGCACTTCGGAATAAAACATTACCGGGCAATACATCTGAACATCGCCTTCACCTGAAAAATCCTCATAGCTTCCGACTAAATTTATGGTGGCCCGATCGTTCCTGTCGCTTGGCATATTTTCATTATAGCCGTTTTCAAGTCCTACATATTCGGTTAAACCAATGTCTTCTTTGCTTACTGATTCACCATCGCGTTTATAAGTTAACCAAAGGGGGGCCCTGGGATCTTCTCCTGCACTTGATTCACTATATAAATAGTCAGTAAAAGTTTTTGAAACCCTTTCATTGTCCCAATTCCAAAGCATTTGATGAAGGTAGTCATACCATCCGTTTGCTGACATTGGCACTTTGGCAACATCGTCATTACTGGTCATTACACCTGATGAAATTGCTGCCGCTGCTACCGATTGAGCGGTTGTAGGATCAACATTAGAAATTCTCATGGCTAATCGCAAGCGTAAAGAATTTCCAAACCTTCTCCATTTTTGGGCATCGCCACGATAGATTAAGTCATATTCATCGCCATAACTGAGCTGATCTTCTGCGCCGGTAATATTATTTACTGCTGCTTCTAAACGTGTTAACAAATCTGCATAAATTGAGGACTGTGAATCATAAGCGGCTGATTCACCTCTACTTGCATCAAAATATGGAATGTCTCCATAAGTATCCGTCATTCTGGACCACCAATAACAAGTAAAGATTTCATTAATTGCCAATAATTCAGAGTAGGTAGGTTCGTCTGCCCAGGTTTCATTAATATTGTAAGATTTTCTAAGAAATTCAGTATAATGTTCTTTGAATTGATTTCCTATCCAACCATCTACGTAGCCATAATTGGATGATCCTCCAATTATATTTGCAAAATACTGACTGTAAATATCAGGATACAGGTTAACATTTCTTTGATAGTTTGCGAAAACCTGTTGTTGCATTCCGCTAAAAAAATATGCAGGGTTTACTTCAGTAACAGCATCTTTTCGAGTATTCATTTCTTCAAAATCCTTGGTGCAGCTATTTGTTGCCCAAATAAGAAGAATAGAAACCAGATATATAAATATTTTCTTCATTTTTTTCATGTTTTAATATTAAAATCCAATGTTAATTGAGAAACCATAAGTTCTTGTAGACGGAACAGGGGAGAAATCAAAAGCTTGTGCGGAGTAGCTATTACTATAGGCACTTGCATCCGGAATGGTTCCTGGTGTATGTTTATAGAAATAGAACAGGTTTCTTCCCACCACGGATATTCGTGCACTATTAAAGGGCTGGGTGGGGATTTTTGCCAATAAACTTTTTGGGAAAGTATAACCGATTGCAATTTCACGAAGTTTCATATGTGAGGCATCATAGATAAATTCCTCGGTAATACCCGAGATTCTTCCCCAATATTGTTGGGCAGATATCAGCTGATTGTTTATGCTTCCATCTTCCTGTAAACCATCATAAAAAAAGGACATTCTATTATTTGCGGTTGTTCTGGTTGAATTTCCTGAAGCAGTGGCACTTGCTTCGGTAGATGAATAAATATCGCCACCCTGTTGCATTGAAATTAATGCGGATAAATAAAATCCTTTATAGTTGGCTTTCAGCATAATAGAACCTGTAAAGTCAGGTTGAATATTTCCAACAGAGACCAAGCTATCTTGTGTTCTTGGAAGTCCGTCGCCGCCAACTATGATGGCTCCATTATCATCTCTTAGATAAACAGAACCCCGGATATCACCCATTTTTTCCCCTTCAATGGCGATGGCACCAATACCATTATTTAATTTTTCAAAATCGTAAACTTTAAGTATTTCATTTAACTCTTCTACCATTGTAGTGTTCTTTGTATAGTTGAAGTTTACTTCAAGATTAAAATCCTGGTTTTTTACAGGAACAGTATTTAATAGAATTTCAACACCTCTATTGGTAATTAACCCAGCATTAATAAGCTTGGCATCGTAGCCAGAACTCCAATCAGTTGGCACCGCAAATATCTGGTTATTAGTTTGTTCATCGTAATAAGTAAAATCAAGACCAAGTCTATTATTGAATAACCGTAAATCAGTCCCAAATTCTATTGAACTTGACATTTCAGGTTTTAGATCTTCATTAACTTTTATTGATGGAACATTTCCATTCAATAAATCAAAATTCCATTGACCAATTGTAAAAACCTGTTTTACATTATATGGGTTGGTGCCTTTACCTACCTGTGCCCATGATCCTCTTACTTTGGCATAGTTAAACCAGTCTGGTAAATTTACCATCTCTGAAATAATTCCACTTAAGCTGACTGATGGATAAAAATAGGAGTTGTTATCAATTGGCAGCGTCGATGACCAATCATTTCTGGCTGTTATATCTAAATAAACCATACTTTTATAACCCACTTGCGCAAAGCCATATAGAGATTGAACTTCTTCTTCAATAAAGTTCTCTTCTGAAGTTATGTTGGACCCAAAGCCTAAGAAGTAGTTACCTTCAGTGGGAAGCCTTCCAGAATGGCTTGTAAGAGTTTGCTCATAATTGTACATTCTGTTGCCTCCAAAGTTTATGCTTAATGACAAATCATTAAAATCTTTATTGTAGCTTAATAAAAATTCAGCATTTTCCTCTTTGAAGAATCTTTGTCTTGTATTATAATCAGGTCTGCTTGAACTTACATTGTCTGCGTAATAATAACCATTCTCTCCACCTTCCCTGAAGAAATCCAGGCCATATTTTAACCTGAGTTTTAAATGGTCAGTAAACTTAATGCTTGCAGCAAGGTAGCCAAATCCTCTGTAACGTTCGTCGCTATTATAGGTCTGTGCTTCAAGGAAATATGGGTTTCTATAATTTGCATTGGCAGTGGTATATAATTTTTCAACATGTTCTCCGGTTGGGCTGATATCATAGCCAGGCTGCAAATCAATAGAGCGGATATTCATTGGCATGGCGTTGAAGTAAGAAACATAACTATAGTAACCCATTTCAGGTCTTTCCTGACCTTTTGTTAAGAAGTAAGATGCTTTTGCATCTACATTTAACCAGCTGGTTACATCATATACAGCCCGTAAATCAAAATTTGATTTATCAACTTTATGATCATTGTAAATTCCATTTTCTATGCTTTTGGCTGCTGAAACTCTAATTGTTCCTTTTTCTCCACCTGCAGATAGAGAGACATTATGGTTTTGGCTAATACCTGTTCTGGTAAAATCCTCCAATCTATTTGTTTGAGCTGAGTAAGGAATAGTTTCGCCAGTCCATGATTCCAGCATTTGACCTTCCATTTTTGGTCCCCACGATGAGGTTTCGAACCTGTCATAAGCGCCTTCGCGCCCTTGACCATACTCTTCTTGTAAGTCGAGATAATAAGCTAATTTAGAAATAGTTACATTACCATTGTAATTAATGTTTAAGCCTTTGCTGGAACCTTTTTTGGTAGTAATTAATATAACTCCGTTTCCAGCTCTTGAACCATATAATGCAGCAGCATTCGGCCCTTTCAAAACCGAGATGTTTTCTATATCCTGCGGGTTTACATCAGCCATACCGCCAGATGATTCTACACCGCCCCAAATGCCAGCTTCACCCTGGTCTGCACTGTTAAAAGGAACCCCATCAACAACAATTAGGGGCTGGTTATTATCAGAGAGAGAGCTAGCTCCTCTAATTTCAATTCTGGAGGTGCCTCCAACCCCTGAACCAGATTGGTTTATAATTACACCTGCAACTTTGCCCTGCAATGCGGTTGCGATATTTGCATCGCCTGTTGCAGTTAGTTCATCTGATTTTACATCCTGCACTGCATATCCAAGCGCCTTTTTTTCACGCTCTATGCCAAGTGCAGTTACCACCACTTCATCCAATGCATTTTCATCGGGGGTTAACACTAATTCAACATTTGTTTGCCCTGCTATCACAACTTCTTTTGTGGTATAACCAACAAAAGAGAATAGCAAAACTGCATCTTCAGGAGCTGAAAGCCTAAAAACTCCATCCAGGTCGGTAATGGTACCATTTGTAGTACCTTTAACAACAACGTTGGCACCAACTATGGGCTCGTTGTTTTCATCCAGTACTTTCCCGGTTATTTCTTGCTGCGCTTTTATGCTCAACGAAGCAAAAATGATTAGGGAAAGAATTAATAAAAATCTTTTAATCATGAAATAAGAATTTAAGTTATTAATTTGGTTATCTTCTGACCTGAAAAGTAGATTTTGGCAATTAACAGGAGGGTTAATAAATCATTAATTTGTTTATTAATTTGTTAATTCTCATGCAAATACAAGTACAGTTTGATCTGGCACAGTCTGGCAGAGATGTTCCCAGGCTTTAGAAAAGGAGTCTTTTAAGCAATTTGTTTTGAGAATGAAATTTTCAAAGGGAGAAATCTTCCTTATCAGATTTTAATTAGCTGTTTAAATGCTATAGTGTATTCTTCACCATATACATGAAGATAAAGTCTTGTATAATTGTTGTAAGCGCTTAAGGCCAAGCTATGCTCACCTAAACTGTTTAATACCTTACACTTATAACACAAAGCTGTTTCATTTAGCTGATCAAAAAGAGCTATAACATTAGCTATCTCAATTATGATGTTGGAATGTGATTTAATGTCTGAATTTTGAAGATGCAGTTCAAGGAATTGAACAATTTTTGTCGACATTTCACTTTTAAATTTATCAAGCCATTCAGTTTCAATATTAGCCAGCATATTGCCGCGCTTAAGATAACTTAGCAATTTTTTGAGCAGAGTATTGTCATCAAAATTAATTGGGAACTGATTGTTTATAACTTCACTTACATAAAGGTAATCGCAAAAAATATTATTGGCCAAAGCAAGTCTCCAATAAGGACTTTCGTATATAATCTCTATCTCTCCAATATCAGGTAAAACTGATCTTAGCTTTTTAATGTTGACCCCACGATTATTTTTTGCACTGGATGAAGACTTATCCGGCCACAATATTTCTTGCAATTTGTTTGAAGAAATCCCTTTGCTCCCTTTAAAAGAATTAAGTAACATAAGTAAAAATAACTCCTTAAGGGTTGGACTGAATCGATAGGTAATATCTTTTCCTCTTTTATCAATAACCTGAAATCCTCCAAATAAATTAATGCTACTAGCCTCAGCAGTTCTCGTTTTTATGCCTTCCATCAGTGGATCAGAAATCGCTTTGTGTGCATCGTTATTTTTTGTGTGGTTATTTTTTCGTTTTCTTATGTATATAATTATCAGGCTAATAAATACTACAAGAGCAAAAAAAGGAATTATTATTTTTTGGTCAATCCAGCTGGTTTTTTGTTCTATACCTTTTATAACATTTAATGATCCGGGAGGAAACTGGAGGGTGTAAATTTTAATATCATTTTTCGAGTTACCGCTTTTACTTGAAGTAATTGCAACCAGTTTATTTGTAGAACTCCAATAAAATAAATCTGCGTATGATTGAACATCGGTAAAAAAATATGGGATACTATCCCCAATTAAGGCATACTCAGGTTTTGATAGTGACGCCTTAAATACCTGAAGATAAGTTCTTTCATCGTGGTGTGGAAAACACAAGGTATAAAAGCAGTCACTTTTATTATCAACAATAAGACTATTGACAGGTGTAATATCATATTCATTTTTAAAATTTAAATTCCACACCCTTCGGACTATTTTTTTCTTTAAATCAATAAGATATAAATCATAATAAAATTGTGTGCCTAATACTTGATCGCCGGATTTATTGCCTAATCCACCAAACAGATAGAATTGTTCTTCTTTTTTAGGGTTTTGACCAAGAGCTGATAGATAACGGGGAAAAATGGTGTCGCCATTAAATTTGATGCTTGTCCATTCTTCAGTGCTGTCATTGAAGGATAAAATATCGTTTTTATAGGTATAAAAGCCATAT
>JARGGF010000320.1 GCA_029210905.1 Bacteroidales bacterium
TTGGTTTCAATATCCTTCAGTTCAGTAACAATATAATTAAACAAATCAGCTCTTTTAATTTGTTTAGGATAATATTTACCAACACCATCAGCTTCAGTAGTAAATGGAGGATTTCCAAATAAATCCATTAACCAGGTATAAGCCAAAGCCCTTAAGAAGCGAGCTTCTGCGTTATATTGCATGACTGCGGGATCTGTATTTCCGTTTGTTTGTCCAATAAAATCATTTGCATAAGTTATACTTAAGCTCAAACGTTGATACAGTGCTGTTAAGAATGGATTTTGAGGGCTCCATGTTTGTGTATTTAAATCAGCAATACCAACATCTCCCCAGGCACAAATTGCTTCATCTGTAGTTATTTCCTGTAGATTCCAAAGCGCTCTGGTAGTTGTAAAAAAGTTACCATCAGAAGCAGTAATATCGTCACCTAAATTGCCTCCCTGACCAGAGATCATAAAACTAGCATAAATTTTAGCCAGAACTTGTTTCATATATGCAGGATCATCACCCAGGTTGCCAGCCAAAATCGTATTGGGGTCCTTAGGTTTAACATCCAAATCTTTCACACACGACGTTATCGTTAATGCTGAAAGGAATATGCTAAATATTATAATTTTTTTCATATCTTATTTATATTGTAATATTAATATGTTAAACTTAAACCAAGCATAAAAGTACGAGGTCTTGGATAGAAATTGTTATCGATTCCTCCTGGTACTTCAGGGTCAATACCACTATATTTGGTAATTGCAAAGGCATTTTGGACAGTAAAGCTAACTCTTGCATTTAATTTGTCAACAATGTTTTCAAAACTATAGCCTAAGCTAATATTGTCAACCTTGATAAAGGAGGCATTTTCTACAAAATAATCACTTGTAAACTGTCTTTTCACAAATTTAGAATCGCTTAAATAAGTTGGCATATTTTTCCAATAACCAATTTGCTGAAGTTGATCATATGATGAACCAGCAGCTATTTGATTATATACATAGTTTCCTGCATTTGCTCGAGCTGAGGCTGATAAATCAAATTTTTTGTAGGTAAATCTTGCAGATAAGCCAAAAAGATAATCAGGCACTGGATTATGGTATACATATTTGTCTGCATTATCACCATTTACAACTCCACCTTCACGCGAAAGATCCTCATAAAGACCTTCAATAGGATTGCCATTACTATCATAAACCTGACTATTTACGAAGAAGGAATATGCAGGTTCACCGACTCTGGTTACCTGTTTTTGTCCAGTCATGCCGTCTCCATATAAAATACCGATATAATTAGGGTCATCACTTAACAATAGCTTGGTAATTTTGTTTTTATTATAGGTAAAGTTAAATCCTATATTCAATGACATATCAGCTTTGGAAATAGGAATTAGGTTTAATGAAACTTCAAACCCTTGATTTTCCAGGCTTCCAACATTTGTTAACAAAGTATTTGAAAAGTTGCTTCCACTAGGTATAGTAACCGTGTTTAGCAAATCGTTGGTAACACGTTTGTAATAATCAAATGAACCTGTTATGCGGTCATCTAGGAAACCAAAATCCAAACCAATGTTCTGAGTAGTAGTTTCTTCCCATTTAATATCCGGATCATATGCGTTGGGTCTCAAAGTAGGTATATATTCTCCTCCAATTTGATAGTAGGAACCTGCAGTAGATCGAATATATCTTGCCTGAGCAGGATAGTCATTGTTGACATCTTGCTGGCCTGTAATACCCCAACCCAATCTTAATTTTAAATCTGTCAATATCTGAACATCTTTCAAAAAGGATTCTTCTTTTATTTTCCATGCAAATGCAGCTGATGGGAAAAGTCCCCAGCGATTGCCTTCTGCAAATCTGGAGGAGCCATCATATCTCACAGTCGCTGTCAATAAATATTTGTCCATTAAGGTATAATTCAACCTTCCAAAGAAAGAAACTAAATAATTTTCAGTAAAGAAAGATGTACTATCCTGTTTTTGGTAGGGGTGGGTAGCATCTTGAATTCCACGGGTATAGCTATCACCTTCACGTTGAAACCATTGCCAAGAATAACCACCTGTAACATCAATATTGCTTCTAATCTGACTTAAATCTTTTTTATAATTAAGATAAAAATCAATTAGACTACTTCTGTTAGTTCCATTATAATCATTCAGTGTACCATAATCCAAAGGAGCAGTAAGATTTGAAGGAGAAGTTGAAGGACGATTATTATATCCGCTACTTTCAGTATAATCACTTGCAAGATTTAAATTGGCTTGTAATTCTGGTAAAAAAGGAAGGGTATAATTAAACTGAATATTTCCAATAACGCGTTTTACATCTGATTTATTATTTACTTCCAAAAGCTGTTCAACAGGGTTGGGTGTTCCAAGGTTTGCACCATAAGCAGGCCATTGAAAATAACCTGCATAATCTGTGTTACCGTCTTTAACTGGTTGTGTTGGATCCATTGAAATAGCAGATCCAATTGCTCCAACATCTCCAAAATTATTTTTGGTAAACATAGCTTTACCGTTAAAATTAACTTTCAAGGTGTTGTTTAAAAACGTCGGATTAAGATTTAATGATCCAGTCACCCGCTGCATATCAGTATTTTTTAATATACCATTTTGATCGCTATAACCTATGGATGCTCTATAAGGTAAAAATTTATAAGCTCCTGATAAACTAATATTATGATCATGAGAAACCGCATTACGAAAAATTTCTTTCTGCCAATCAGTGTTCTCAGTTCCAAGTTTATCAAACGTGGCAATATCATAGATAGCTCTTTTTTCAAATGCAATTTGTCTAAATTGATCACCTGAATATACATCTATGTATTTTATTGGCGTCGCAATGGAAGTATTACCATTGTAGCTAATAGTCATTGCCTTACCTGCTTTACCTTGTTTTGTTGTTATAATTATAACACCATTTGAAGCCCTTGAACCATAAATTGCAGTTGCAGAGGCATCTTTTAATACAGTGAAAGTTTCAATGTCATTTGGGTTGATAAATGAGAGAAAGTTAGAACTCCCACTAACATTGTTGTTATCTATTGGCACACCATCTACAATTATTAATGGGTCATTATTAGCGTTTAGTGAAGAACCACCACGAACACGAATAGTTGCGCCACTTCCAGGAGCACCACCGCCAGTTGTAATAACTACACCAGCGCTTTTACCTACCAATAATTCTTGAGGTGTTGTAATTGCCCCTTGGTTAAAATCTTTTGAACTAACTGCTGTTACAGAACCAGTTGCATCACCCTTTTTAACCGTACCATATCCAATTACTACTACTTCATCCAATCCAACATCTGAAGGTTCCAGCGAAACATTTAGTGTAATGTTCGAACCCACAGTCTGCTCCTGGGCAACGTACCCAACATAAGAAAAAACAAGGACATCTGTAGCCGCTGCTTTTAAACTGTAATTTCCATCAAAGTCTGTGATTGTTCCGTTTGTAGTTCCTTTAACAACCACATTTACGCCGGGGATAGGATTACCATCGCCGGCATCTGTTACTCGACCTTTTATGTCAAGTTGCTGTGCGTACGAAAAACTCGTAACTGCAATTGCAGCAACTAATAACATAAGTCTTTTTAACATACCATAATAATTTTCCATTTGCTTTTTAAAATTTAGGTTAAATTACTTCAAATTTTAATAAAAGTTTAAATTTCTCTCTCAGGTAACTTTTATAAAACTGATACTCTTTGTTAATTCATCATTTATTTATTGTTAATTCAACATTAATTCAAGCCAAACCTAAGGAATATTTTATTACACTTAACAATTTTTAACTAATTAATTGCCAATTTTTTAATGCAAACGACACCGCAAACGTTTGCAATCCTCACTAAAGATTTTTATATCAAAAACATTATGTTAATTATTGTGAACTAATGTCAGCTTTAGTTTACATTCCTTTTCAGGAAACTACTTTTATTCTAATTTTAAAAGATATAGTTATGCATTTAGTAAACCTGGATGTGGTTACGTATGTGGCTCAATATTAGTTTATTAATATACAAGGTTTTGAATTAGTTAATTTCAATATTTATTTGTTCTAAATATTTATCTAATCGTGTTATAAATAAGATAAAGGTGTTTGCAGATATTAATTTAAGAAATGTTGAGTCCACCGAAAGCTTTCGAAGTAACTGGTTATTTGTGTATTTGTTATTTGTGTATTTGTTATTTGTGTATTTGTTTATTAAAAGAATAGACTTTGTTAAATAATAAACCAATACACCAATATTCCAATATACCAATAAACCAATACACCAATACACCAATAAACTTAAACCTGATCAATTACTTACAGTGTCCGCCTGCCACCTAAATCTTTAAACGGCACACAGCCAGCAAAGTTTATCATACAGGTTATTCATTTTTGTCAAATGTTAAATTTTATTTATCTTCGTCGGGCATGATATGGTATACTCTAAATGAAAGGTAGACAGATAACTATTAAGGATATTGCTAAGGAATTAGGCGTTTCGCCTTCTACTGTATCACGTGCCCTCAAGAACCATCCTGATATCAGTAACGCCACCAAAAGGGCCGTCAACGATTTGGCCCGGCAACTAAAATATAAACCCAACGAAATAGCATTGAGCCTCAGGCACAGTAAAAGCAATATTATTGGGGTAATAGTACCCGAAGTGGTGCACTACTTTTTTTCTTCGGTAATAAGTGGAATTGATGATCTGGCATATGCCAATGATTATAATGTGATGGTAGCCCAAACCAACGAAGATTTTGAACGCGAAGTGCATTCTACCCTTGGAATGTTATCAAGCAGGGTGGCTGGCATTTTGGTTTCAGTATCTAAAAATACCAAAAACTTTGATCACCTTAATAATCTGGAGCAGAATGGCATCCCATTGGTTTTTTTCGACAGGGTTTGCCCTGAAATTGAAACTGACAAAGTAGTTGTTGATGATTTTGATGGTGCCTACCGAGCTGTTGAACACCTTATAAAAACGGGTTGCAGGCGGATTGTTCATTTTGGTGCCGGACAGCATATGTTGATTGGTAAAAACAGGCAGAATGGTTACCTGCACGCCTTATATAAATATGGTATCCCAATTGACGACAGCCTGATTTTTAAATGTGATGATTATAATGAAGCCATGCACCTTACGGAAAAACTGATACGCTCCGGCAAAGCACCTGACGCTATTTTTGCAGTAAATGATATGACTGCTATCGGTGCACTCTCAGTAATTAAGAGTATGGGACTCAAAGTGCCAGAGGATATTTCAATTATAGGCTTTACCAATGGCCTTATTTCTACCATGACGGATCCTCCGCTGTCAACTGTTGAACAACACGGTTATGAGATGGGACAAATTGCAGTTCGATTGTTACTTAACAGATTATCAAAGAATGATGATGATTATAGCCCGGAGATACGTGTGTTAAAAACAGATTTAATTTTACGTGGTACTACCAAAACTCTTGATGAAGATATCCAGGGTAAAGCGCTTCTTTATTGATATTTGCTTAACAATTTTGTAGATTCAAATAAATCACATCGAAAGATTAATTTCATATCTTTGTATTAAATTAAAAAGGGATGACTGAATTTAGGGAAAAATATATCAATCCGTTTACTGATTATGGTTTTAAAAGGCTTTTTGGCGAAGAACCAAACAAAGACTTGTTGCTTGACTTTCTTAATGAACTACTAAAAGCAGAGCAAGGAGAAATAACACAACTTACCTATTTAAAAAACGAAAACCTTCAGGCAACTGAACTAAACAGGAAAGCTATTTTCGACCTTTATTGCACAAATGAAAGGGGTGAAAAATTTATTGTTGAGTTGCAAAAAACCAAACAAAAATTCTTTAAGGATCGGACAGTTTACTATTCAACTTTCCCAATAAGGGAGCAAGCTGTAATTGGGAGTGAGTGGAATTTTGAGTTAAAAAAAGTATATACAATTGCTATTTTGGATTTTGTATTTGACGAAGATGAAAATGAACCTGATAAGCTAAGATACGATGTGAAA
>JARGGF010000321.1 GCA_029210905.1 Bacteroidales bacterium
TGCCCTTAAAATAAAAGAATACAAAAAAGAACTGGGTACTTTAAGGCAAATCATGCGAAGTTATATTGTTCAAATAGATTCTTTGAATACTAAAAACCAGGAATTAGTAGCTGAAAATAAAGATGTTAGAAACAGGTATCAAACCGTTTTGAGTGAAAAAGAAGATTTGAGTTCAGAAAGGGACAGCCTTGCCGGAACTGTTCAAATAGCATCCACACTGAAAGCCATGAATTTGCTGGCCACAGGTATTAATGAGAGAGGCAAGGAAACCAATCGTATCAGTAAATTAGATAAAATTAAAGTTTGTTTTACTATTGATGAAAACATTATTGCCAACAAAGGTCGTAAAATGGTTTATATCAGAATTGCCAAACCCGATAAATATGTTTTGAAAGAATCGGAGTATGATTTATTTGATTTCGAAGGCAATGAGATTGCTTACACTGCCAAGCGTGAAATAATTTATACTGGTGAAAAAATGGATCTTTGTATTTATTGGAAAAAGAGCGAAGAACTTCAAGAAGGACTTTATTATGTAGACATTTTTACTGATGGGAAGCGGATTGGAACAATTGCTTTTAGCCTGAAATAACAATTAATTTTTTAAATAAAGATATAAAAGCCTTGCTCGATGAGTTTCAGGCTTTTTTTTATTTCTGATTTGTTCACCACCTGAATTGAAACGTCTTGAATTATCTTTTCCTGTTTTTGGGGCATTATTCTGAAAAAACACAATATATTTTTTGCTTAAAAATGATTTGAGTCCATCTGATTAATTTTTAATTTTGGAAAGAAACCAAGTATCAGGTGGTGATTTCGTGATAAAATATTATAACTTACTTATATTGTGGACTTTATAATTAAATTGTTTTCAATTTTCTTTCCAACTTTTTTTAATAAACAGGAAGAATCATTCTTGTTAACAATAAATTAATATGCATTTAACTGTATTTTAATAATTTAGCACCCAAATCAGATGCTTGCTAAAACCAATAATAACCAATAAAAAACCTTTGCAAATAGATGATAATAAGCCAATAAACACAATATTTAATTCATGAAAATAACTTCATCGGAGCGCATTTCAGCAGTTATTGCATTGATATTTGCAATAATTACCGGGGGCTTCATTTATATAACCCACACCCAACACTTTTCAAGCTTTATCCTGTACCTTATCTTTTCCATTTTATTAAGCTTTCTGCTGATGTACATTGTGTTTTACTACACACTTAACAATTTTATAATCAAAAAGATAAAGCCTCTGTTCGACACCATTGATACCTTGCAAATGCCTGCCGAGAAATTATATGAAAGTATTGAAGATGGACGTTTACTTACTGAAATTGATGATAAAGTGATGGAATGGGCCAGGAGCAAGGTTGATGAAATAGCTTTGTTAAAATCGAATGAAAAATACAGGAAAGAATTTTTAGGAAATGTATCGCACGAGCTCAAAACCCCGCTTTTTAATATTCAGGGTTATATTCTTACCCTTATTGATGGCGGCCTTGAGGACGAAAACATCAACATGAAATACCTAAAAAGAACGGATAAAAATATTAACCGTTTAATTTCAATAGTTAAAGATTTGGAAACCATTTCAAAACTTGAAACCGGAGATCGGCTCTTGGAATTTTCAAATTTTGATGTGCTGCAACTCATTAACGAAGTTTTTGAAATGCAGGAAATCAGAGCGAAGAAAAAGGGTATTGAGTTACGTTTTGCGGAAAAATATTCCGGACCTTTTTTTGTTAAGGCTGATAAAAAAACAATTTCTGATGTTTTAAGCAACCTAATCATCAATTCAATAATCTATGGCAAAGAGAAAGGCCATACCACAGCAACTATAGAAGCAGTTAATAATAAAGTACTTATATCTATCGAAGACGATGGGATAGGCATTGATAAAAAATATCAGAAACGTATATTTGAGCGTTTTTTCAGGGTTGATAAAAGTCGTTCGAAAATACAAGGTGGTACCGGCCTGGGCTTAGCCATTGTAAAACATTCTATCGAAGCCCATAAACAAAAGATAACAGTAAACAGTCAACCAAACATAGGAACAAAATTTACATTTTCTCTTGAAAAAGTTTAATTATATGGAAACCAAAAAGTATAAAATTTTAATTGTAGATGATGAAGCGGACATCCTTGAATTTGTTGGATACAATTTAAAAAAAGAAGGATTTACTGTTTACACTGCTGTAAATGGTATTGAAGCCATAAAAAAGGCAAAAGAACATCATCCTCACCTGATATTAATGGACGTGATGATGCCTGAAATGGACGGTATAGAAACCTGCGAAAAAATTAAGGAAATGCCGGGGTTAAAAAATAGTATCATTGCATTTTTGACAGCCCGTGGCGAAGATTATTCTCAAATTGCAGGATTTGATGCCGGTGCTGATGATTATATTACCAAACCCATTAAGCCTAAGGTGCTGATTAGCAGGATTAAGGCACTTTTAAAAAGATATCGGAATGATGAACCGGAAAATAATGATGCCCCTGTAAGTATTATTGAAAAAGGCAATTTAAAAATAGATACTGAAAAGTTTATGATTTATAAAGAGGACAAAGAAATAGTATTGCCCCGCAAAGAATTTGCCCTTCTTTTATTGTTGGTCTCGAAACCGCAAAAAGTATTTACCCGTGATGAGATTTTTACTAAGGTATGGGGAAATGATATTATTGTTGGCGACAGGACTATCGATGTGCATATCAGAAAATTGCGTGAAAAAATTGGAGATGATTTAATCCAGACGGTAAAAGGCGTGGGTTACAAATTTGTAATTGAAGAAAGTGAACATGGCGAATAAATTCCTTATTCGTTAGGGACTATTGCCCTACTGATACAGGTTTTTAAAAACAGGCCATATCCGTGATACTCAATAAACCTGACGCAAAATCTGCATTGGTTTCCAGATAGTTGCAACTACAATATTTACTGCACTATCTCAGCTTCAACTGATATCTTTTTATATAAAACAGCATATTTAAACCCATAGCGCAAAGAAACGATAATAATAAAAAGCAATCCTACTAAAATCATCACCAAAAGATCTTTTAAGGGATCAACATTTTCCTGAATAAATAATGCCGGGGTTTGCAATGCTGAGGCCTTGCTGGTAACAAACAAACTCAAAAAAACATTGTTTGCTGTATGTGCTCCCATGGCAAGTTCAATGCCATCATCAAGAACAGAAACCAGTCCAAATATTACTCCGAATAATATATATTGGGGCATGGTGAGCCAAAAGCCATATTCACTAATTTCGGGATTAAAAATGTGAAGCATCCCAAAGATAATTGCAGGAAAAAAAATCACCATAATCCGGTTTTTTGTCCAGGCAGCAAAACCTTGCGCCAGGTATCCCCTGAACATAATCTCTTCATACGAAGCCTGAAATGGTATTAATGTTAAGCTAACTACTAATAATACCAGAAAGGTGCCGAGGTTAAAATTTAAGCTAAAGTCTTCAGGATTAATCGAATAATCAGTGAATAAATAAACAGCCATTAACAAAGTCCAGATAAGCGCTGCTGAAAAAAACCGCTTCCATCGGATAAGTGATCCACCTGAAAACAAAGTTTTATAATTTCGCTGGTGCATTGGTTTTATTAACAATAACAATATCACCAGGCTAACCAAAAATGGAAAAATCATCAATGCCAAACCAAAATTAGGATCAATACCAAAAACAGATAAATCGGCCATATTTTCAGGATTGGGCATTTTTTCAACACCCCCCTGCAAAGTTTTGGTTAAAATGACAATAATTAAAGGGATGGCGCCTACAGTTTGCCCTCCAATAAGTGATGCCAAAAAAAGAACCAGGTATTTCCACCACTGGTTTGTTCCATTAAATGCAATTGTTAAGTGTTTCATTTATTGATAATTATGCTGAATGTTTATTCGTTTATTTGCTATTATTGGTTTCAACTTGCAATTGTTCGGCTTTATCCTGCGCTGCCATTTTTCTACCTGCGATAAAACCAGAATAGCCTATTATTAATGCTAAAAGCGTACCTAATAAAATGGTCAAAAATACTTTTTGTTTTTGTTTCATAATGACTTGCTTAAAAAGTTTAATTTGAAATTGGTTTTTATATAAAATTGAAGGGAATCTGTATTTCAGAAACTTCCCTATTTGTTTTCGTTTTCATTTTCTTCAAGCTCGGCCAAAAAATGTTTTAAGTTTTTTACATGTTTTCCATACATCAACATATAATAGATTTTTATCAGAAACAAAACACCAGAGCATAAAAGGATTAAACCAAGAATCCCGAGCCCAATAACCACGGTTGAATTATCAATATTTCCAAATTGAAGTATTTTGTGCGCAGCTGTGTTATTTTCACTTGCATGATATCCTTTAATAAATCCCATTACTGCCGACGAGATAAAAAATACCGGGAAAAGCACAACAAGCACAGTTGCTGAACTTTTGATTGTTTTGTTAAAATGGTAAACAAACTTTCGCAAAAAAACAATGGTTTCCTGGTTTCGAAGTTTTCCTATTTTTAATAACCTGATACTTGGAACACTTAAAGCCACAATGGTTACTATTAAAAATGCATCGGTTAAATAAGCCAAATCGTGATTAACCCGGTGAATATAAATTAGATACACAGGTAATAGTAAAGCACTTATGATGGTTTCAATTAATAATTTTCGTTTTATTTTTGAAAGTTCACCCTTACTTTTTTTTCTTATAAGGTGTTGCAAATCGCCAACTGAAACATCCTTTTTGAGCTTATCATTAGAAAGCTCCTGCCAGCTGCTTTTGATATCTTCCAATGAATTAGATGCTTTCATTACTTAATACTTTTTTAAGTTTAGTTCTTATGCGGTTCATCTTAACCCGCACATTTACTTCAGTAATTCCTAAAATTTCTGCAATTTCAGGATAAGGTACCTCTTCAAGATAAAGTAGCACCAGGGTTTTATCAAATTTTGACAAAGATTCAATAGCCTGATAAAGCCATTTAATCTGTTCCTGTTTTTCAGCCTCAAGGTAAAACGGAAAATCGTCGTTTATTAATACCTCACTATTTGGAAAAGACCCGTTTGATTGATACTTTTTCTCTTTTCTAATCCAACTGATAGCAGTATTAAGCGCCACCCTGTACATCCAGGTACTTACCTTACTATCCGATTTAAAACTTGGATATGATTTCCAAAGCTGGATACAAATTTCCTGAAAAAGGTCGTCCATATCATCTTTAGAATTTGTATACATGGTACAAATTTTAAAAACCAAATTCCGGTTTTCTCGAATTAATGCAATTGCTTCTTGTTCCTTAATACCCTTCAAATGAATCTGAATTTTGATATTTCTAGTGTAAACTTTATCTATTTAAGAATGATACACCCGATTTTATCAGGATGATCCTGCACCATAGTATTTTTTCTTTCTTTTCTTAGCAACCATAACATTAAAAAATCACCGCCCGCAGCCATGGTAAAAAATAAACCAAAGGCAAATAATTCTACACTTCCTGTAAATAATGAAATAATTGAAGGAACAATTCCTAATAATATACCCGGCATTACACCACCCAAACGATAATGTTTAAGTTTAAGCGGTGCTTTGCTATGACAATATGGCGTTAAAAATTTCCAGGAAATTCCTAATCGGATGGATTTAAATCCATTTGGTAAATAAATAGCCCAGAATAAGCCATGGATAAATTCATGCACCAATGCCCCTGTGATTATGAATGATAATGAAATAAAAATATTGTCAAAAATAAGCTCTTCTAGGCCTGTTAAAATGTTTCCATGCCAAAGAATGAAAAATGGAATGCCGAAAATTACCATCACAGGAAAAATAAATAACAAGGATTTCAGGTTGGCCTCACCTGTTCCGAGTGTTATTTCTTTTTTAGTTTCAGTAACAAATTCCATATTTCAACTGTTCGGGTAAAATTATTACTTAATTTTTTCTCATTAGTCGTTAACTTAATAATTTTGTTACAATTAT
>JARGGF010000322.1 GCA_029210905.1 Bacteroidales bacterium
TGCAAACGCACTTTGTGAGTTTTTAACTCGCGTTCCCATACTTCCCTTGAAGCATAAATCGCTGGCTGATAACTGGAATGTGTTGCATTGTTCAATACTTCCAAAAAACCAGTCATTTTAATCCTGATAGAAAGTATCCGTTCCTGATTTTCTTTTTGTGCCCAACCGGAGCGGTACATCATCCACATAAAACCGGGCTTAATCCAGCTCATGCGATTAAAACTGTAAAACGCTCCTCCAAACTTTTGATTTTGAACAGCATAATTGGCAATAGTTTTACTAAACGCCTGATAAACAATAATATCATTATCAGAAAATTGGCCAACAATATATTGCCCGGATATTGGTAGTTTTATCTGCTGCTCAATATAAGATTCAAATATCATTGTTTTTCCCATGTTATCCAGCTTGAATATGTGTATTCAAATGTATTATTTTTTGTTAAGAAAAATAGTAAATTTCTTC
This sequence comes from Bacteroidales bacterium, assembly GCA_029210905.1. Lineage (GTDB taxonomy): Bacteria > Bacteroidota > Bacteroidia > Bacteroidales > NBLH01 > NBLH01. The sequence continues at coordinate 466 of JARGGF010000322.1, forward strand.
TTGTTAGCATACTGGGCATCGTTTGGCATGTTAAGTCAAAAAATAAAACCAATTAGGAAAAATAAAATAGATTTAATAAATTCGCCTCAGAAATAACCCACTAAGCCCACCATATTACTAAGATTTATATTTATAAATCAGTTATACATTTGAAAATGCATAAAGTCAAATTTTTTGGAACATTATCTGTAATCATTTTATCCTTTTACAGTTTTAAATCTGCTCATTCACAAGATATTAACCATTGGGAAATGGTAGTTTCTGCAAACGACAGCTGGCAATATTTTCCGGGCAACTCGGAGCCGCCTGCCGAATGGCCCAAAACTGATTTTAATGCCTCAACCTGGCTTACCGGAACTGGCGGAATTGGATACGGCGACGGCGATGATGGCACCATTATAAGTCCTGTACTCTCAGTTTTTCTTAGAACTACATTTAGCCTGACAGATACCTCAATCATTTCCTGGGCAGTTTTGAATGTTGATTATGATGATGCGTTTGTAGCCTATCTTAACGGACATGAAATTGCAAGGGCAAATATCGGTGAATATGGAATAAGGCCTGCCTACAACATGGGGGCAACAGATCAGCACGAAGCACAAATGTACACAGGTGGAGCGCCTGATAGATACATCATACACAGAGATACACTAAAAAAATATATGATTGAGGGTGGTAATGTTCTGGCATTACAGGTACATAATACTGATTTGAATTCTTCAGACTTATCGTCAAATACCTTCCTTTTTGTAGGAATTGAAGATGCCAGCACAACTTATCGTGAAGTACCCTCATGGTTTACCGATCCATTAACTGAAAAAACAAACCTACCCATTTTGTTAATCAATACAAATGGCGCCACAATAGTTGACGAACCTAAAATTACAGCAAATTTATGTGTGATTGATAATGGGCCTGGTAATTTAAATAGTTTTCTGGATTCGCCAACTGATTATGATGGCAACATTGGAATTGAACTAAGAGGACAGTCTTCGCAAATGTTTCCTAAAAAAGGGTATAGTATGGAGATTCGAAATGAAATTGGCGAAGGAATAGATACAAGTCTTTTAGGGATGCCTGCTGAAGAAGACTGGGTATTGTATGCCCCATATTCAGATAAAAGCCTCTTAAGAAATGCGATTACCTATCATTTGGGTCGAAAAATGGGAAGGTGGCAACCTCGCTTTAAATTTTGCGAAGTTTATCTGAACAACAGTTATCAGGGTGTTTATATGCTTATTGAAAAAATCAAACGCGATGCAAACCGTCTTGATATCAGTAAATTAGACCCAGATGAAATTACAGGTAATGATTTAACCGGAGGTTACATTGTTAAAGTTGATAAAACATGGGATTTAAGCCCCGAAGAATATTTTTATACCTATCCGACCAATACCTACAACAATGCCCGCAATTATGCATTCAGTTATGTTTATCCTAAGCCTGAAGATATTGTTGAACAGCAAAAATCCTACATTCAGTCGTATTTGCTCCAATTTGAAAATACTTTAAATGGCAGTAATTTTAAAGACCCGGTAACAGGCTATCAGAGTTATATTGACGTACTTTCATTTGTTGATTTTCAAATTATTAATGAATTATCCAACAATGTGGATGGTTACAGGTACAGTTGCTTTTTTTACAAAGAAAAAGATTCAAAAGGTGGTAAATTATTTGCGGGACCATTATGGGATTTTAACCTGGGTTATGGAAATGTAGATTATTCGCCTATCAATCTTGCAACTAATCAGTGGTTATATCCACACTATGGTGCTACAGAAGAATTTCCAATGCATTGGTGGGCAAGGCTAATGGAGGATGATTATTATCGAACCACTTTATCATCAAGATGGAATTTACTCAGAAAAGGCCCCTTACATACCGATTCAATCATGGCAAATTTAACAGACACAGTTAACTATCTGGGCGATGCGATTAATCGAAATTTTGAAAAATGGCCTGTTCTTGGGGTTTATGTCTGGCCAAACTATTTTGTCGGAGCTACTTTTGATCAGGAACTTAACTACCTTAAAACATGGATTAATGACAGGTTAGAGTGGATGGATGCAAACATAACTTCGCCAACTAAAGTCCCATTTCTGGTAAACAAAAAAACAAACATTTCAGTTTTTCCAAATCCGGTGGTATCATCATTAAATGTTCAATTCTTTACCGAAAAAACTGACGAGATTTCCATTGAGATTATTGACCTTTTGGGCAAGGAGGTGTTTCGATCCAAATATCAGCCGCTTAATAGCGGTATTCAATCTATCTCTGCGGATAAACCCCATGTTAAACAAGGTTATTATATTCTCAGACTGAAACAAAACGACCAAATAATAGCTGCTAAAAAACTAATAATTAAGGAGTAGTACCATAACGATGTTTACACATCATGCAATTTGAATTATTACAGGTTTTGCAAACAAAAAAATAGATTTCAAAGCAAGCCAGGCCAAAAAATAACCAAAATATTGCCAGGTGAAGAATGTTTTGAATTAAATAAAACTGCGGAATTACAAGTAATGGAATAAAAGGCAGAATAACTCCAAAAAGTATGTCATTTTTGGTATAAGGCCCTGAATTCCTTTTACTAAGAAGCATAGATAATCGGCCAATTATCAAGTGGTTGCAATTGTTCCTGCACAGGCATTTTGAACAATAAACAACCGAAACCAGGGCAAAATACCCAATAAACAACAGCAGAAAAGCAACAGCAATCAAGGTGGACTGACTACCAATTGAAAATAAAGCCACTCCAAAGGCATCAATTATTAACAGCAAACTTACTAATCCATGAATATTTAAAGTATTTTTCATAATTATTTAGTTTTTTGAAAAATCATTCATTTTCTTAATGGGTGGCAGGTAAGTTTTGGGAATTGTTAAATCTTTATGAATAAGATTAAATCCGTTCCAGCTTAATTCCATTCCATAAATTGCATAATTTGAAATATCTATGGCGAAAAAATCCTTTTTAATTAGCTCAAAACCAACTTCTTGAAGTCCATCAAACGCTTCGAAACTAAAAACCGCATGAAAACCAGACTCCCAGGCACACATCATAGCCTCACGCAAGAGTACCTCCCGTGCTTCCTCTGTAAAGTACCAGATGCCCGATATAAGGATGGCTTCTTCAAGGCCAATATTGCGTTTTGAAGTAAGGGGTATCAATAATAAATGACCCATTACTTTATTATCCTGATAAGTTACAAGAGAAATTCCCGATAGGCTTTCCAACGAATTTTTAAGATGTGCAGGTTGCGAAAAGTTGAAGTGTTTTTGTTGGAAATCAAGAATGTTTTTAATATCACCATACTCGGCCCTGCGAGTGATTAATTTACCTTTTTTATTACTAATCAATTCCATTTTTATACGTTTTTAATATTGAAGGAACAAATTAATAGCGGAAATAAGCAGGAATCGACCTTATTTTAAAAGTCGGGACTTTCTTTGTGTTAAAGTGCTGATTGTTTGAATAGTAAAATAGGTGCCAATTAATTGAGACCTTGTAATTTATGGCCTAATTGGGACAAAATTGAAAATTGGGTCTTTTTACATCCGGTATTTTTAGTACTTATTCATTACCTCTTTTTGAGATATATCGTTTCCTAATCAAATCAAAAACAATAGCAAAGGCCCCAAAAGAAACAGTTACAAAAAAAGTAATACCACTTGCCAATAAACCAAATGATACGCCAATAGTGTCGTCAAGGCTGAATGCCACAAACAATTGCAATATCATAAAATTGGTAGTCCCTATGCCTCCCGGACTTGGCAGCGCCCAGCCTACGCCACCAATAAATAATACCAGGGTAGCAAAATAGAAGCTGTAACCCTTTGTTTCAGGTAAAGCCATCAAAAAACTGTAATTTACCAGAATTAACACTATCCAAATAAGGACGGTAAGAAATATAAATCGCTTGTAATTCTTAATCTTAAAACTCATTTTTATGGAACGCCCCGTTTCCTTAAAAAAATTAGAGACCGTGGCAGCAACTTTATTTCTTCTAGACAAGCGATAAGCAAGAAAAATAACAAGCGTAATAGAGGAAATCACCAAAATAGTTGATAAGGTATTGGTGCTTACTGCATATGCAACACTTCGTTTAAGTCCTGTCACAACACTTCCTAAACGTTCGATTTCTATATAAAGAATAATAAATAATCCGGAAACCAAAATAAGAATATCATAAATTCGTTCTGAAACCACTGTTCCTAAGCTAATTGAAGTAGGAATTTGCTCCGACTTTTTTAATGCAGTGCATCGTATTATTTCACCGAACTTGGGCGTGAAACTATTCACAAGATAACCCATAACAAGCGAATGTACTACATTATATTTTCCGGGTTGGGTATCTGAACTCTCCAGCAAAACTTTCCAGCGAATAGCCCTTATATAAAATGTAGCCAGAAGGCAAATTACACTGATAATCACCCATTTTAACCGGGCACTGCTTAAGCTGTTGAAAATATCATCAAGTGGTTTTTTGTTTAAGGTAAGATAAAGGAAAAATCCCCCAATAACCAAGCCTAGAATTGATTTAAGAATGTTTTTGTACATGGTAAAATCGCTTGTTTTAGCAAACAAATATAAGAAAGAAGCTATTTTTCAACGAAGACTCATTAAATTTATTTCTAAATCTTCACATAAACAGTAGTCATAAATATTATTTTATCAAATTACTCAATACAAAAAATAACACTTAACAAATAACCTTTATCATTATATTTATGCTAAGATTATCCAACCTGGTTGATTTTCTGTATCACTTTGCAAAACTAAACGAGAGATTACAATAAAAATTCTACATTTGCCAAAATTTTAAAATTATGCTTGCATCACACTATGGCGAATTTGCAGCCCTCTTAACCGCTGTTTTCTGGACAATTACTGCAATTGCTTTTGAGGGGGCTACAGTTCGTGTTGGCACCTATTCTGTAAATCTTATCAGATTGGTATTGGGTTTTATATTTCTTACTGCAATGGCCTGGTTTAACAGGGGGATTTTATTCCCAGTTGATGCAACACAAGAAGCCTGGTTTTGGTTGATTTTATCCGGAGTAATTGGTTTTGTGCTGGGTGATTTATTCCTATTTGCCTCTTACCCCATCATTGGTTCCCGAATTGCCATGCTGATAATGACGCTGGCCCCACCTTTTGCAGCTATCCTTAGTTGGGCAATTCTTGGCGAAACCATGGGGCTGTTAAGCATTTTAGGTATGATGCTGGTGATTGGGGGTATTTCAATAGCAATCTGGAGTAAACCAAATGGTGAAAAAAAGATGAAACTCAATTTTTCGGCCAAGGGTTTATTATTTGCCCTGCTTGGAACCGTTGGTCAGGCAGTTGGTCTGGTATTGAGTAAGTTAGGCATGGGTGAGTACAATGCATTTGCAGCTACTCAAATTCGGATTATTGCAGGCATCGTTGGTTTTATCATACTAATAACACTGCTGAAACGCTGGAAAAATGTGGGAAAAGCTTTACTCAACAAAAAAGCAATGACAGGGATA
>JARGGF010000323.1 GCA_029210905.1 Bacteroidales bacterium
TTATAATGTGCACTAATAAATTCATCGTTTTTTACTTCATCTGAGATATTCTTTATCAGCCAATCAATTTCCTGTTCAGGATCAGAATGGGGTACATCCCTGATATGTTTTCTGCCTTTTGTCATTAACAAACTAAATATGATTGGCCCCAATAAGGTTTGTACTATTTTTTTATGATCTTCATAGCAAATTTAGGGCTATCTGATTTCTAAGTCAATCGGTGAAAAAACGGAAATAGCGTAGGGGATTTTACGGATGGGATGTTAATTTAATTTTACATTTTGATGCAGTTAGCCCGTTCTTTCTGGAAATCAAAGGTCAGTTATTCAACAAGTTACATTAATTATAAACCAACCCTTAAAAAATATTTTCCGATAGAGTTCTCAGCTAAAAGCAACTAAAGACATAACTATGATCATAATTAAAGCTATAGATTTGATAAGTCAAAAATTGTAGAGTATCATATATATTGATTTATCTTTGTTATGAAAAATAAATACAATACTCTTCATAATTAAAACGAAAATTCATCGGTAGTAAATTTGGTTAATTAAGTGCAATTGAAAAAGGGGAAATTTCCCCTTTTTCAATTGTGAGCTATTTAAATCAAGAGAATTTGTATAAGGTTTCTTGCCTGCAGTTATCTCCCGCTTTTAAGTTGATTTTCCTGAACCTGAGCGTCCAACTATTGAAAATATTTCTGATCTACGAATTTCATTGGTCAATTCGTCTAAAGCGAACAAAGAATGTTCGCCTTTATGATAGATCCTGGATACATCCTGAAGTTGAAATAAAATGTTAATATTCAAAGCAATAGAAGGTTTTGAAACATTTATTAAAACACTGCTTTTGCTATATTATAAATATTATCAGCTTTACCCATTGTGTAATAATGCACTGCTGGTGCTTTTCGCTCAATTAATTCTTTTGATTGCATAATGGCCCATTCTACACCTACTTGCCGGGCATCATCATTGGTTTTGCATTTACGAACCTCTTTTGCCAATTCCTCAGGTATATCAATATTAAAGGTTGAAGGCAGAATATTCAAATGATTTTTTATTGAAATTGGCTTTATTCCAGGAACAATAGGCACATTAATGCCAACTTTTCTACATCGGTCTACAAAATCAAAATATTTTTTATTGTCAAAAAACAATTGTGTGACAATATAATCTGCACCTGCTTCAATTTTTTTCTTTAAATAGAATAGATCGGTATCAATATTGGGCGATTCAATATGTTTTTCGGGATAGCCAGCCACACCTAATGAAAAATCCATTTTAGTAGTATTCTGAAGTTCCTCATCTAAATAATAACCTTTGTTTAGGCATTGTATCTGATTGATGAGGTCAATTGCATTTGCATGCCCGTTTTCCTCCGGTATAAAAACTTTATCTGCTTGCAAAGGATCGCCCCTGAGCACCAATAAGTTCCTGATTCCCAGGAAGTGAAGGTCGATTAAAGCATTTTCAGTTTCCTCCCGGGAAAAACCTCCACAAATAATGTGAGGCACAACATTTACTTTCTGGTATTTATATTTTACGGCAGCAGCAATTGCAACTGTTCCTGGGCGTTTATGTACTGTTTTTCTTTCCAAAAGCCCCGATTTATGCCTTTTGTAAACCACTTCTTCTCTATGATAGGTAATGTTGAGATATTTCGGCTCAAATTCCATCAAGGGATCTATTACTTCATAAATAAGGTTGATATCTTTTCCTTTTAATGGGGGAAGTATTTCAAATGAAAAAAGGGTTTTGTCATTATTTTTTAAGTGATCTACTACTTTCATTTAATTTTTGATTGATAAGTTATATTCTGACAAATAATTCGGGCAAATATAATCATAAAAAAACGAATGAGTTTTGTCAGGTTTAATTCAAATTAAAAAAGGCTGTGATTTTCACAGCCTTTTTGCGTATAAAACAATATAAAAATTTTATTTTTCCGGGAATGCAGGTGGATTTGGGATTTTATAAACCTTAGTTTTCAGGTCTTCTAAAATAACTTCTATTGCCTTGTTCAATTGCTGATCTGTTCCGGTATATTCAAGAAATGGATCATTATCAACAGTGATATCCGGCTCTACTCCGACACCTTCGATAATCCATTTTTTACCTTCTAAATCATAGCGGGAAAACTCTGGTTTATTCAGGCTTCCACCATCAACAAATGGTAAAGAGCCTCTTATTCCAACTACACCTCCCCAGGTGCGTTTTCCGACAACTTTCCCTAACTTATGAAATTTAAACCGATAGGTTACTAAATCGCCATCAGATGCAGAGAACTCATCACACAATAAAACCAAAGGACCACTCATGGTTCCACCAGGATTTAGAGATGGTTTGGTATTTCGCGCAATATTTATCTGTGAGGCAACCCTTTTTAATCTTTCAATAATAATAGGCGAAACAAATCCACCGCCGTTTCCTCTAACATCTATAATTAATGCCTCTTTAGCAAGCTGTGGATAATAATACTTCACAAATTCATTTAAACCATCTACGCCCATATCAGGGATATGAATGTAGCCTACTTTACCATTACTTGCCCTATTTACTTTTTCTATGTTTTCATTAACCCATTTCAAATAATAAAGCTGCGATTCATCATCTGTAGGGATTACTGTTTCAACATGACTACCCTGTTCCGAAGCTTTATTGTTTAAACTAATTCTAACCTGGTTACCTGCTTTATTGACCAGTGCCTGGTATATATTCTTCATGTTTTTTGTAGATTGCCCGTCAATAGCCACAATATAATCACCTTCTTTTGCATTAACTCCAATTTCTGTCAAAGGAGATTTAGTTGGCTTGCTCCAGTTCTGGCCTTTTAAAATTTTATCAATCTTAAAATAACCGCTCGATGGATCTTTGGAAATTTCAGCACCCAGAAGTCCGGTTTTAATGCGCTGTAAATCAGGACTATCACCACCTCCTACATAAGCATGGCCTACGTTTAATTCACCAATAAGTTCACCAATAATGTAGTTTAAATCATTTCTTTGGTTTACATATTTTACCAGTGGTGCGTATTTTTCTTTTTCAGCTTTCCAGTCTACCCCATGCATATTTGGAGCGTAGAAAAACTCACGCATCTGCCTCCATGCTTCGTTGTAAATTTGCTGCCATTCAGCGTGTTTATCTACCTCCATCTGCATTCCAGACAAATTAAGCTTGTCGCTAAGCTTTATTTCTGAAGATGGCAGATTAATAATACCATAAGAGCCTGACTGAGAAACCAGCATTTTTTTCTGATTGCTGGAAATTTCGTATCCATTAACCGAACTCAGGTTTTTTTCCTCCCTCTCGAGAAAATCATATACAAACAATTTGGTGGCATCGTCATTTTTACCCCTTTTTTGGTAAAATAATTTATTCTCAACAGAACTCAGGTTAAAATATCGCGATGCTGAAAGTGGTAACTTTCCAATTCTGCCTTGAATTCCATCAATATCAATTTTAATGGTTTTTACGTCAGTTTTTGAATTATCATCTTTCTTTTTATCCTTATTATCAGGTTTATCAGCTTCTTTGCCAACCTCAACTTCATCACTTTTTGGCACAAATAAAGATGGTGTCTCCTTACTTAAAGTCACAAAATAAATGTTCAACATATCCGCATAGCTGATATTTAATTCAGTCCAGCTAAAATCTGGATTAAAATCGCGCGAGGATACAAAAAATAAATATTTCCCATCGTTGCTAAATGTGCCTTCACCGGCATTGTACCAATTTTCAGTTATTAGATATGATTTTTTTTGATCCAATGAATAAATATAAATCTGACCAAATTGATTTTCACTGTTTTTAGAGTAAACAATCCATTTATTATCAGGAGACCATTTATAATCATTAAATTCGAAAATTGAATCGTGATCAACATCCACTATTAATTTAGTATCTATGTCCACGTACCTTAATCGTTGCATCCTGTCTGACCATAGAATTTTTTTACTATCAGGCGACCAGTATGGCTGATACTTGTATGTTTCGCCACCGGAAGTTACCTGAATTGCAGGAGCACTTCCATCCTGAACCTGTATAAAGATTTCATCTTCACCAGTTTTGTCCGAAATATATGAAATATATTTTCCATCGGGAGACCATTTTGAATTCCTTTCGTGGATACCGGAGCTTTCTGTAAGGTTCCTGGTTTCGCCGTATTTTTCAGGAACAGTAAATACATCACCATGTGCTCCAAATAATGCACGTTTTCCATCTGGTGCGATTTCAAAATTTGAAACATTTTTACTTACATTTTTTAGTCTGGTCCGGCCCGAAACAAAATCTTCGGCAATTGTGATATTTATTTTAACAGACGTATTATTCGATAAGTCGAATTTGTAGATATAACCTCCGTTTTCGTATACAATTGCATGGTCACCCAAAGAGGGGAACTTAATGTCAAAATCCTTATAATCAGTTAGTTTCTTCGTTTCTTTTGAAGTGATATCGTATTCGTAAAGGTTCATGCGTTTGTTTTCGTCCCTGTCGGAAATGTAGTAGATTTTATTTCCGTGCCACATTGGAATAATGTCTTGCGCAGGATTGTTAGTTATATTTTCAATTTTATTGGTTTTGAAATCATAAATCCACACATCATCGGCCATTCCACCACGGTATCGTTTCCATGTTCTGAATTCCCTGAAAATTCTGTTGTATGCCATTTTTTGATCATCCGGAGAAAAGGAGCAAAATCCACTACGAGGCACAGGAATTTCTTCAGGTAATGATCCATCAATATTTACAGTAAATAATGATCCATTAAAACTGTTGTAAGATTTTTTCCTGGATCTGAAAGCGATTGTTTTATTATCATGTTTCCATCCAAAAACTATATTGTTTGGTCCCATTCTGTCACCTACATCATCTCTTCCGAGTGTTGCTGTGTATGTGATTCTTTTTGGCACACCACCCTGTGATAGCATGGTATACACCTCAGTATTTCCGTCATATTGACCTGTAAATGCTATGGTTTTCCCATCAGGGGAAAAACGTGCAAACATCTCATAACCAATATCATTGGTGAGTTTTCGTGCAATACCGCCTGTGGCATCAACCGTGTATAAATCACCTGCATAGGTAAATATTAATTGATTTCCATGTATTGCTGGGAATCTTAATAATCTAGCTTCATCCTGGGCATGGGATATATTCTCCCACAGCAAAAAAGCAATAAAAATGAATATGATCAATTGTCTCATAATAAATAATTTAATGTTAGTTTTAAAAGTTAACCGAGTGGAATTATCCACAAATATATAATGATATATGTGAAAGTGCAATTAGATATCATTATACTTTATATTTGTTTTTTCTATCTTTATTACAAAAAGAAAATGGAAGAATTATTATTCAAAAACAGAATGGAGTGGAGAGATTGGCTTTCTGAAAACCACAATACCTGCGATGGCGTTTGGCTGATTTATTTTAAAAAGCATACGAAAAAGGCGAGTGTTGGTTATAATGATGCAGTTGAAGAAGCCCTTTGTTTTGGATGGATAGATAGTATTGTTAAAACTATTGATAATGAGCAATATAAACAAAAATATACTCCCCGGAGAAAAAACAGTATCTGGTCGAAGCTCAATAAAAGCCGTGTTGAAAAAATGATCCAGCAAGGGCAGATGACAGAACATGGCTTACTAAAAATTGAAGAAGCTAAAAAAAATGGACAATGGGATAAAGCGTATGGTTCAAGAGAAAAGCCAAAAATTCCTAAAGAGTTTTTGGATGCACTGGAAAAAGATAAAACTGCATATGCAAATTTTATGAATTTTGCCAACAGTCATCAAACTACCTATTTATACTGGTATTTGAGTGCAAAACGCCCTGAAACAAAGGCCAAACGTTTGTCACAAATAGTTGAATTTGCAAGAAAAAATGAAAAGCCAGGGATGATGTAAACTATTTTTGAAACAAAGTAAAGTGCAGACTGTTATTTTGATACTGCTATTCTTGGCATTTA
>JARGGF010000324.1 GCA_029210905.1 Bacteroidales bacterium
TAACTTTTGTATTTAGGTGCCACTTTAATGTACCAAGTAGTCAGGGCTTCGTAACAGCGTTTAACTAAAATAGGGCAATAAACTAAATTTAAATTAGCTATTCCTATTTTTTCGAGTCCCCCTCCTCTTACACTTAATTCAAATATTAACTTATGTTACTTTTAACAGGATGCACTTTTTCTAATCGCTTATTGTTTAACAATCAATAATAAAATTAACAAGTTGTTTTTCTTCTTAGAATATTTTATTTTTAGGCAACTAAATATCTCGTAATATTTTACCAGAAACATTCATTAATAATTTAGGTGGGTTAAGTCGTTAAACTTTTATAAATTTTATCTATGGCAATTTTCAATCTTAAGATCAATGGAAAAGAGCAACAGTTAGATATTGATCCTTCTACTCCCATGCTCTGGGTACTTCGGGATCACCTCAAGCTTGTTGGAACTAAATATGGATGTGGCATTGCCCAATGCGGGTCCTGTACCATACTTATGGGAGATGTCGCTGTCCGTTCCTGTCAGGTACCAGTTTCAACAGTTGGGAATCAATCAATTACAACTATTGAGGGTCTGTCTGAGAAGGGTGATCATCCCTTACAAAAGGCCTGGTTGGAACTGGATGTTCCTCAGTGTGGCTATTGCCAGTCCGGGCAAATTATGAATGCCGCTGCATTACTAAGAGCCAATCCAAACCCTACTGATGAAGAAATTGAAGCTTCAATGAATGGCAATATCTGCCGATGTGGTACCTATACAAGGATAAAAGCGGCAATTAAATCTGCTGCCAATTCTTAAAGGCCGATAATCAATATATGGGCAAAACCCCAACTTGATCTTTAGATTTTTAACTAAAATGAAGTAACATGACAATAGCAAAAACTACAATAGGCAGACGCACTTTTATAAAAAGTATTGCTTTAACCAGCGGAGGTATGATGCTTGGATTTAGCTGGTTAGCTTCCTGCTCCTCCGGCGCGGATAAGATTTTGGAAATTCCTGAGGAGTGGTACAAAATCAACGGTTTCCTTAAAATAGGTGAAAATGGTGTTGTTACCATTATGTCACCAAATCCTGAGATTGGGCAGAATGTAAAAACCACAATGCCCATGATTGTTGCTGAAGAATTAGATGTAAACTGGGACAATGTAATTGTGGAACAAGCCCCGCTAAATACAGACCTCTTTACACGGCAACTTGCCGGAGGCAGTCAGGCCATAAGGCAGGGATGGCAAAGCCTGCGAATGGCCGGAGCTACTGCCCGAAGGATGCTTATTGAGGCTGCAGCCAAAGCATGGAATGTACCCATTGAAGAAATTACCACCGAAGCAGGAACCTTATTCCACAAAAAGAGCGGAAAGCAAGCAGGTTACGGTGAAATGGCTTCAGCAGCAGCTAAAATAAAAGTTCCTGAAGAAGTTAAATTAAAAGAAGTAAAAGATTTTAAAATAGTTGGCACTTCAAGAAAAAATGTTGACGGCCAGAAAATTGTTACCGGAAAGCCACTTTATGGCCTTGATTACAGCAAAGAAGGGATGCTTATTGCAATGATTGCTCACCCGCCCGCCTTTGGTATGAAGCTGAAATCAGTAAATGACAAATCAGCCAAAAACATGCCCGGAATAAAAGATGTTTTTACCATCAAAACATACAACGATGATTATAAACAGGAATGGTGCGATACCAGTGCATTTACGGAACTGGTTGTGGTAGTTGGTAATTCAACATGGGAAGTTCTTAACGCTAAAAAAGCCCTAAAACTGGAATGGGAATCTAACGTTGGTAATCAGGGAACAGGTTCAAACAATTTACCATCTGAATTAGAAAACACTGAAAGTTATATGGCATTAATGAAAGAAATGGGTGCAAAAACAGGTGAAATAGTCCGTAAAGATGGTAATCCTGATGCAGCCTTTAAAAAGGCCACTAAAATAATTGAAGCAACCTACACTGCTCCCTTTCTGGCCCACAATACCATGGAGCCAATGAACTTTTTTGCAAATGTTACTGCGGATAAAGCAGAATTGGCAGGTCCAATACAAACTCCGGAATTCATGGAGAAAACAGTTTCTGCCCGACTTGGAATGCCGCTGGAAAAAATTGACATTCAAATGACCCGCATGGGAGGTGGCTTTGGACGAAGGCTTTATGGACATTTTCTGGTAGAAGCTGCCGTTATTTCACAGAAAATTCAGGCACCTGTTAAGTTAATCTATATGCGCGAAGACGATATGACATTTGGAAACTACCGCCCAGCCTACCATGCCTATTATAAGGCCGGCTTAGATGCTGATAATAATCTGATTGCCTTCCAGGTAAGGGCCGGAGGAATGACAGAAAGCCCATTGAGAGAAAACAGGTTCCCTGCCGGCGCTGTTGATAATTATGTGGCAGAAAAATGGTCAATAAATTCCTACATTACAACAGGGGCATTCAGAGCTCCCGGTTCAAATTTTATTGCCGTAGCAGAGCAATCTTTCCTTGATGAAGTAGCTGAAGCTGCTGGTAAGGATCCTATTGAATTCCGGTTGGAATTGTTAAAACGTGCCAAAGAAAATCCGGTAGGTGATAATAATGATTATGATGCTGACCGCTATGCTGGTGTACTAAAACTTGTAAAAGAAAAATCTGGCTGGAATACTGAACAAACGAATAGCCACAGAGGTGTTGCTGCTTATTTCTGTCATAATTCCTATGTGGCAAATGTATTGGACATTAAAATCGAGAATGGCAAGCCTGTAATACAAAAAGTATATGGTGCGATAGATTGTGGTATTGTTGTAAACCCTGATGCTGCTGTTAATTTAACCGAAGGCGGTTTAATTGATGGCATAGGTAATGCAATGTATGGTGAACTGACTTTAAAGCAAGGAGAACCGGAACAAATTAATTTCGATAAATATCGCATCATCAGACATAGTGAGGCACCTAAATCAATTGAAGTTTATTTTGTTGAAAATGAAATAGATCCAACAGGTTTGGGAGAACCTCCATTTCCGCCGGTTATGGGAGCCCTTGCCAATGCCCTTTATAAAGCAACAGGGCAGCGCCATTATGATCAGCCATATATACGAAACCTATAAAACTAATTCCCTAATTTAATAGCAGCCCCTAAAATTTATAAAACCTATGACGAGTGAACTGAAGCAACTAATTCAAATTGCTGCAAGCTGGCAGTTATCCGGTAAAAAAATTGTTATGGCCACGGTAGTCCACCTTGAAGGTTCTTCCTACAGACGACCTGGTGTCAGAATGATAATTAGTGAGCAGGGAGATACTTTTGGTGCCGTTAGCGGAGGATGTGTAGAAAAAAACATACAAGCTGAAGCAAAAAGTGTATTTTCAACAGGAAAACCGAAAATAATGAATTATGATGGCTCCATTCGAATAGGTTGCGATGGAATTATCTATTTGTTATTGGAGCCCTTCCATATCTCAAAAGAATTAATCGAAGCATTCAATACCACTTTAGAAAACAGGCAGTCATTTAAAACAGAAGCCTGTTATTATGTTGCTGTGGGAGAGCATCATGGCATTGGTTCAACACTGCACCTGGATAACAAAGTATTTTCAATTAATCCATCTTTTCATCCTGACCATGTTACCGATCAGGAGCGTTTTTCACAAACCTTCCCTCCCATTTTTCAGCTTTACATCTTTGGGGCAGAGCATGATGCAGTTCATCTTTGTAAGGCAGCCAACTTATTGGGTTGGGAAATTACCATTGTTGCCTCGCCGGTTGAAGCAAAGTCTATTGATTTTTTCCCCGGTGCAAATCGTTTAATAAACCCCACTTTTGAGGAGCTGGACACTTCAGGATTTGATGATCAAACAGCTATAATATTAATGTCTCACAGCTTTAATAAAGATGTTCAATACCTGATGGCCCTGAGAAATATTGAGCCTGCCTATTTTGGTTTGCTGGGTCCAAAACATCGCAGGGACCGTGTAATAACAAAATTTCTTGATTATTTTCCGGATACATCACCAGAATTTTTTGAGCAAATTCATGGCCCGGCAGGAATAAATATCGGAGCCGAGAGTGCTTCAGAAATTGCAGTATCAATTCTTGCTGAAATTTTAAGTGTAATCAGAAATAAAAAACCTATTGCACTAAAGGATAAGATTGGGAGTATACATGGCTAATGTGCCACACCTCCTGTTAGCAGCAGGAAGCTCAAATAGAATGGGCCAACCCAAGCAATTATTGCCCTGGGGTGATAAAACGCTTATTGAACATCAGGTTCACACGCGATTACAAACCAATCAGGATGTGGCAGTAGTCTTAGGCTGCCAGGCAGACATCGTTTTGCCTCTTATTGAAAAATATCCAGTCACTGTTTTGATTAATAATCAATGGGTAAAAGGCATGGGAAATTCCATATCTTATGGAATAAAAAAGTTAATCAAATATTATCCTCATGCAGATGGTGTATTAATTTCCCTGCTTGACCAACCATTGATAACCACCGAACATCTTGAAAAAATTCTTAGTACATTTCAAAGTGAAAGCAAACAAATTATCGCCTCACAAGCTGCATCAGGATGGATTGGTGTGCCTGCTCTTTTTGATAAAGTTTATTTTGAAGAACTTACAAAACTAAACGGGGAACAAGGTGCTAAAAAAATAATACAAAAACATCAACCTTTTGTAAAAAGTATTGCTTGCGATAAGCTACTTGAAGATATGGATACTCCTGAAAAGTATGAGGAATTATTGAAGATTTATATTGCAATGTTGTATAGTTAAGAAAAACCTGACGTTCTTTAATTTAATCGATTATTTTAAACTCACCCCCCGTCTGGCTGCGCCAGCCTCCTCCCTCTCTTTTTCAAATAGAGGGGGAAAGGTTTCGCAAAGCGAAACCAAGGGGGTGAGTGCGAAAGGATAAATTCCAATACATTACAAAGTATCCTTAACATAACGACATTGATTTATATTGGCTGATATTACAATTTAACAGTTACTGTTCAAGTCATTTTCACAAAAAAGTCAAACTGATCCGGAATTCCATTTTAATTTATTTCATTCACTTAGCTGTTGTCATATCATCCCTTCCATGGATTTTTTAAGTGCGCGGGCCGAACTCAAAAACTCTTCAACTGTCATTTCCTTTATGAACATTAATCCATGACTAGCCCTGATTCCGGGGTGTTGATTTTCGTAAAAATAATTTTTGCCCAACAATAATTGGATTTCCTGAAGTTGATCAACCCATATTTTTTGTGCGAGTTCACTAAATTTTCCATCCAGCTCGTAGCTTGGAAACGAAGCGTCTACCTGGCTTACATAGCATGCACTGAACGCTTCGTTCATAGCTGCCATCGATTCCAGTGAAATTGGATAAATTACATTTGCTTCGCCCGGATTAAAACGGTACCAAACATTTCGATATCCCCAAATACGTAAGTTGGATAGATCTGTTTCATTTTTTAAAAGCCTAAGTGCTTCTGCTGTAGCTTGTAATACTTTATAATGTGTATCAGGGCCGCTGCCTTCCGGATCGTATGTTAAACTGAGTACAGTAGGTTTAATTTCGCGCAGCATTTCAAGAATAGGCTGCACATCTCGTTCTTGTTCAGGTTGTTCGGTGAAAATATCACCTTTGTAAAAACCAAGCCGGGCATGATGTACATTTTTAACCTGAATTCCATAGTGCGCCCAAACCAATTCTTCTTCAAACTCACGTATCATCCCTTTTAAGGTTTGTATCTCAACAGGGTTTTTCTCACCATCGTAACTACTATTCAATAAATCAAGAATCTGCCCTATAACCTCCTCTAGATGAGTACGATTATGAACCTTGTAGATTTCAACCAAATTACGAACTATTCTATGGCAAACACCCCGCCTGCGCTCTGAGTAATCACGTGCGGCAACTTTTGTGAGGTAATGATAGATGTCCTTATCAGCTTTTAAACGGTAACCATTTTCGAAAAAATCCGGATATTTGGTCATCTGAATTTCAC
>JARGGF010000325.1 GCA_029210905.1 Bacteroidales bacterium
TTCTGCCGATTTAAGAAACTTTGGCATTTCTAAATAGATGAATGTCAGCTTGTCGTAAAATATTTTTTTTGTTTGGGTGTCTGTCAATTTTACGTCATATCTCAACTTTTCAGGTTGGTTTTCATCTTCGTCGAATACAAAGTCAAGGATCGCAATGGTGTAAACCTTTTTTAACTCGAAATCCCATTCACTGCCAATTACAGCCTGCTCACGGATTGGAAAAGTCGAATAATAAACAGTCCTGTCCTTGAAGAATTTCTGTTTGGTTTTTTGCAGTTCAACTATAAATTTTTCTCCCTTTTCGTTTGTGCAATAAAGGTCAAAAATAGCCTTCCTATTTAGTTCGGTTGTCGAAAGGTTTTCATTCTTTAAATAGGTTAGTTCTGTAATTTGTCCTTGTTCTTTCTTGAGAAGTTCATTAAGAAAGTCAAGCAAAAGATCTTTGTTGGGTTCTTCACCAAAAAGTCTTTTAAAACCGTAATCTGTGAACGGATTTATATATTTTTCCCTAAATTCTGTCATATTTTTTTGATTTCTAACAAAGGTACAACTTTAATCGTTTACTCCGATTTTTTGGCAAGTTGGTTCTTTTTAATAAATGGTAACAATTTAACATCCGAACTTTCCTCACCAAAACTTTCCTTTTTTTCCGAATTATCGGAACCTGTTTCTTTCTGTTTTGGAGTTCTTATTCCGGTTTAAAAGTACCACTCTCCATCAATATATCCAAAGGTTTTTTATTTTTTTATAGCTTTCCCCGTTGGCAATATTGTTTTAAGTGATTTAACACTATGGATTTTATCTGTGCAATCATTTTATGCTGTCATTTCGTCACCTAATTCATACAGAAAATATTTTGCCGGATGGTTTACGTGATGTAAATGCCGAAAAAATGTTTTTTCCTCCTGTTTACACCACGTTTTTGGCCTGGAAAAATATTTTCCCGCCAGATCCGCGACGTATTTGGTCCGGCAACAGATTTTTTTTCTATTTCCGCGACGTAAACGACCGGAAAAATTATTTTTTTGCCAAAACGGCAGGTTAATGGCCCGGAAACATTTTTTTTTAACAAAAACGCGACGTAATGGATGGAAAATAAATCTTTAAAAACCTAACAAACAAGATGTATTCAGATGAAAAACTTATTTTAAGGTCATTTTTTTTCTATTGATTTTAAGAAAAAATGGAAAAATTAACATACTAAGCAGACTAACGGATACGTTAACTCTGTATATTTATAAATTAACCATAAATGTCGTTTAGTTAAGAAAAAAATTTGTTTAAATTAATTATTTTAAACTCTCCCCCGTCTGGCTGCGCCAGCCTCCCCCCTCTCTTTGAAAAAGAGAGGGGGGAAAGGGTTTCGCGCAGCGAAACTAAGGGGGGTGAGTGCAATCGGTAAATTACAAGTACATTGCAATACCCTTAGCTAAACGGCATTGATTTAACCCTTAAAATTAATACCATGATTAAAAAAGTATCACTTCACCGGCTCAATAATAATGAGCTGAACACCCTTGTAAGCCGAATTATTATGGCAATTGATGCTGCCAATTTTATAAATACAGGTATCGTTGCACGAATTTTTGCTTTGGTAGTAAAGTATAACGGGCAATTTATCAAATCGCTCAATACCAGTTTTCAATCTGAACACGCAGAAATTTTAAGAAACCTTGATGAATTGCGCGACGAAGCTTTCAGGGCCATCCGTGACGCTTTGTTGGCATGCAGCCGCCGGCTAAATGATAATTTTCGCCTGCACGCTCAAAAATTGATCAAGTTGTTTAAAACGCATGGTTGGGCATTGTGGCGTGAGAATTATCAAAGCGAAAGTTCAAAAATGAGTTCACTAATTGGCGAACTTAAAGGGGTAGGAGCACAGGCATCTCTGACAGAACTTGGCTTAAGTGACTGGCTCAATGAATTAATTAAAGCACAGGATGATTTTGAAAAGGCATTTCAGGACAAAGCCAGTGATGACATTAAAAAGGATTTTATAGCGCTAAAGGAAATTCGTCCGGAATTGATTAAAAACACCTACGAGTTGCTCGACAGAATAAATATGGATGCTAAATATGGTGATGATACCGAGGCTATTAAACCATTAATAAAAACCCTTAACAACATTATTGATGAAACTACATCGCTTGCCAAGTCAAGGATAACAAGGAACGAACATAATGATGAAGATTAATTTTAGTTTATTTTTAGTTAATAATTAATATGAATAATTGATTGGCCTGTCTTTTTTCCGGACAGGCCTTTTATCTGTTTATTTGTTTATTTATTATTAGGAATACCATTTAATAACCAATACACTAATAACCAATATACTAATATTGATCAATTATCCTTTAACAATTAACTACTTCCTTTTAACCACAAACAAAGTCTGACTTTATATAACTTTAGCTGCTAAAAATCACCTTAAAACTTCATATAAATTATTACTTTTACCGCTTATCCTAAAATATTTACTTTATGAAAAAAATAATTTATTTATTCATTTTTATGACGACAATAAGCTTATCCTGTAATAATCAGGAGAAAGAAACTTCAGGTACTGACAATCCTTTGTTGGTGAAATTTGACACTCCGTTTGGTGTACCACCTTTTGAACAAATTAAACCAGAGCATTACATGCCTGCTTTTGAAGAAGGAATGAAACAACAATTGGAAGAGGTTCAAAAAATTATAGACAATACCGAAGAACCCACATTTGCCAATACTGTTGAAGCAATGTTCCGTAGTGGAGAACTGTTGAACCAGACTTCTGCTATATTTTTCAGTCAGGATGGTGCAAATACCAATAAAGAATTACAAAAAGTAGCACAGGAAATATCACCCAAACTGGCCGCACATCGCGATGCTATCAGCCTGAATCCTAAACTTTTTGAAAGAATCAAACTGGTATATGCTAAAAAAGACAGTTTTCAGTTAACTGATGAACAAGCTTTCCTTTTCGAAAATATGTATAAAGGGTTTATCCGCAATGGTGCAAATCTTCCTGATGATAAAAAGGAGGAGTTAAAGGCTATTAATCAGAAGCTTTCATCACTAAGTGTTCAGTTTGATCAGAATCTTTTGGCCGAAACCAATGATTTTAAACTGATTATTGACAATAAAGACGATTTGGCTGGTTTACCGGAAGATGTTATCGGAGCCGCTGCTGAAACAGCTGCCAAAGACAGCCTTGAAGGTAAATGGGTATTCACTACTCACAAACCCAGCATGATTCCATTTTTACAGTATGCTAATAATCGTGATTTAAGAGAAAAATTATATTATGCCTATACCCACAGAGGCAATAATGGTAACCAATATGATAATAAGCAGATTGTAGCCGATATTGTTAAATTACGAGTTGAAAAAGCTAAACTGCTTGGTTATCCAAATCATGCAGCGTATCGATTGGAAAACAGAATGGCTAAAACTCCTGAAAGGGCATTTGAATTATTAAATAAATTGTGGGATAAGGCTTTACCGGCTGCTAAAAAAGAAGCCGGAGAACTGCAAAAAATGATTGATGCCGAAGGTGGTAAGTTTAAACTAGCCAGTTGGGATTGGTGGTATTATGCCGAAAAGTTACGTAAGCAAAAATATGATTTGGATGAGAACGAAATGCGTCCATATTTTAAATTGGAAAATGTTCGCGAGGGAGCCTTTACTGTAGCTAATAAATTATATGGTATTACCTTCACTGAAATTAATGACATTCCAAAACCACATCCTGATGCCCAGGCCTTTGAAGTAAAAGAAGCCAATGGAGACCAGTTGTGCATATTGTATATGGATTTTTATCCACGCGAAAGCAAAAACGGTGGTGCCTGGTGTGGCGGATATCGTGAGCATGAAGTGATTGACGGCAAAGAGATTAAGCCAATTGTTACTGTGGTTTGTAATTTCACAAAACCAACAGGTGACAAACCTTCATTGGTGAGCCCTGATGAAGCATCAACCCTTTTCCATGAATTTGGACACGCATTGGACGGCTTATTTGCTAAAACTACTTATAGCACAAGCTATACTGCCTGGGATTTTGTTGAGCTACCAAGCCAGATTATGGAGCATTGGGCATTTGAACCGGAAGTATTAAAAATGTATGCAAAACAATATAAAACTGATGAAGTAATTCCTGATGCATTAATTGAAAAAATTAAAAATAGCGGTCAGTTTAACCAGGGCTTTGAAACGGTTGAATACCTTGCAGCATCAATGCTCGATTTAGCTTATCATACCATTACTGAGCCTAAAGATCTTGATGTGATTGCTTTTGAAAAAGATTATCTTGATGGTATCGGTTTAATTTCTGAAATTGAGCCCCGCTATCACACCACTTATTTTGCTCACATTATTGGTGGTTATGATGCTGGTTATTACAGCTATATCTGGGCAGGCGTTTTAGATAATGATGCTTTTGAAGCATTTAAGGAAACCAATATTTTTGACAAAACAACTGCTGAAAAATTCCGTAAGAATGTTCTTGAACTTAATGGAATTAAAGATGCCTTAGAAATGTATATTGCATTCAGGGGCAAAGAAGCTTCAATAGAACCATTGTTGAAAAACAGGGGATTAGAATAGGAATTTATGGAACACGGATGATACTGATTAGACGGATTCGAACGGATTAATTCTGAGAAAATCTCAACACATAGTGTTATCCGTGTTCAATTCTTTTATGTATATTTGAAAAGTTAAACACTCATTGTTTTTTTTAAATGATATATTGGAATAAATGAATAGGTAAGTATTCATTATTTAATTAAAACAAAAATGAGAAAACTATTTTTACTGCTGATTATTGCTGGTTTGTTTTCCTGTAAGCCAGGGAATAAGATTAAATGTTATGCCTGGATGTCTGGGCCCGGTGAACAGACAGACAAAGAAATCACATCCCAATTCAGGGATATTAAGGAAAAAGGTATCGATGTAATATTATATTCAGCAGGACAGGATCCTGCAGTTTATAAACGAATTGGAAAACTTGCAAAAGATGTTGGTTTGGGTTTTCAAGCATGGATTCCCACCATGGTTCAGGGCAAAAATCCAAAAATTGATACCCTTTGGTATGCCATAAACAGAAATGGCGAATCAGCCTGGGATAAACCAGCCTACGTTGATTACTACAAATTTTTGTGCCCCAATCGTCCCGAAGTCTACAACTTTTTAGAAGAGATGTATGCTCCAATTGCCGATTTACCTGAAGTTGATGCAATCCACCTGGATTATATACGTTTTCCGGATGTAATCCTGGCACGTGGTCTTTGGGATAAATATGGGCTGGTAATGGATAAAGAATACCCACAATTTGATTATTGTTATTGTGATAAATGTGTAGCTGATTTTAAAGAAAAATCTGGAATTGATATTAAATCAGTGGAAGATCCATCACAGGTGGAAGAGTGGAAGCAATTTCGTTATGATTTGATTACCAGTATTGTAACACGATTAGCCGACATGGTTCATGCTAAGAACAAAAAGATTACAGCAGCTGTTTTTCCAGGCCCAAATTCAGTGGCTAAAAAGATAGTAAGGCAGGAATGGGACAAGTGGCCTATCGATGCTTTTTTCCCAATGAATTACAATGATTTTTATCTCGAAGACACAAAATGGATAGGGGAAGTTTCTAGCGAATCCGTTAATGCAGTTGATAGTTTAAAGCCAATCATTAGTGGATTGTTCATTTGCCCGTCTCCCGATGCAAAAGAAAAAGAAAAAGATCCTGAAAATCATGGTTTATTGCCCGAAGAATTGGAAGCTGCGATAAGCGAATCAATGAAAAACGGGGCATCAGGCATTTGCCTGTTTACACCGGGCAGAATGACAAAAGAACACTGGAAAGCCTTTGAAAAAGCAATTTATAAAGACTATTCACCTGTTAAAGAGACTGTGGATTAATACTACTTTGGTAAATTAAGCTAAAAAACGAAAAATCAACCTAATTTACCCCGGCCCTAAAGG
>JARGGF010000326.1 GCA_029210905.1 Bacteroidales bacterium
ATTTTATGTGGATTAAGCTAAATAATTCAGAAATAGACACATATGGTAGTGTTGGAGTGGGTTCCAGCTTTAAAATGTGTCTGGATTATCCAAATGCTTTAGACAGGCAAAAAACAAAGACCGTTATGAAACACAACCGCCCTGGATCAGCCATTTGTATCCATGGAAATTGCGTGAGTATTGGTTGTATTTCTTTTACAAACAAAAATTATTTGCCCGTTTTTCTGTCGGCATTTGCACATGATAACAATTTTTTTGGTCCAATAAAAATTCACATATTCCCTTTTCGGTTTGATAATTACACTATTGAAGAAAAACTGGATTTCGCAAAGAAGGTTAAACGCATGAAATCTGAGCAGGTTATAGCTGATTGGAACAATTTGGAAGAGGCCTATTCTATGTTTGATAAAAATTTACTACCCATCAATATTATTACCACAAAAAACAAATACAATTACACATATTTCAAAAACTAAGCTGAATCTGGATATCTTTAGAGTAGCAAAAAAGCTGCAAGATATAGTTGCCAATAAAAATTAGTCATCCATTTTTGAATAGAATTTATCAAAACAAATTTTGTTTAGCCATTTTTCTTTATTATCTTCATATAAATAACTAAAATCTCAAATAATATGAAAAAAACTTTTAAATGGCTTATGCCACTAGTAGTTCTTAGTGCTTTTCTTTTCGCAGTTTCTTGTGGTGGCGGTGGAAAAAAAGCTGATCTTTCAGAAAAAGGACAATTACTTACCTCAATCAGCTGGAAACTAGACCCAAATGCTACCTTAAAGGGTACAACTGATGCCGTAGAAGATACCTCCGGGATTACTGCCGACATTCAGCTTCAGGGCGATGTGAAAAAATTTGCAGATTTTGTAGCCGAAACGGTAATATTTGGCGTAGATACTAAAGATCCTTCCAAACTTTCGTATTCAAGAACCATTGGCGAAGGCTTTTTATCATCTTCAGTTTTAGGATATTGGAACTTCAATGAAGATGAATCAGCTATCATCATGAGGGAATGGGATTCGCAAGCAGGTAAAGAAAAAGATCCTGTAACTTATACCATTGTTGAGTTATCACCTGAAAAATTAGTACTTCAGAAAGAAGGCGCTGCTTCTCCAAATATTTATTTTCCGAAAAAATAATAGAATATAATGATACCATGCCTCAAAAATTGTGGCATGGTATCATTTCCAAAAAAATTATGCCGGTTTTACCTGCTTTAAAACATAACAAATAATCCTGCCAGACTAACTTTTCTTCTAATTATCTTTTATCTTTATAAAATCATTTCCTTACATGATTTTATGAAAAACATTACATCTAAAATATTAGAATTAGCCAATAAATACAGAGATTACACTACAGAAAATTTATCCCGACTTATTAAAATCAAATCCTTAAGTACCCAGGAAAAAGAGGTGCAACTTGAGTTGAAGCGCCAAATGGAAGCTGCTGGTTTTGACGAAGTTCGGATTGATGGACTTGGAAATGTAATTGGCAGAATAGGAAATGGTTCTAAAATATTGGCAATTGACGGTCATATGGACACAGTTGACATGGGTAATATGGACAACTGGGATTTTGACCCTCTTGGAGGTGAAATAAAAGATGGTTTTGTACATGGCCGGGGAACTGTTGACCAGGAAGGTGGTCCGGCTGCCTTTGTTACTACAGGGAAAATTCTTAAAGAGTTGGGTTTTGATAAGGATCTCACTATTTATTTTGTTGGTAGTGTAATGGAAGAAGATTGCGATGGTTTATGCTGGAAGTATATTATTGAAGAAGAGGGCATTAAACCTGATTTTGTTATCAGCACGGAACCGACTAATCTGGGAATTTACAGAGGGCACCGCGGCCGGATGGAAATTCATGTGAGTTTTTATGGCGTTTCATCGCATGGCTCAGCTCCTGAGCGGGGTAAAAATGCCATTTATATGGCTTCGAAGGCTGCACTGGAAATAGAAAAGTTAAATGAATGCCTAAAACATGATGAATTTCTTGGCAAAGGAAGTGTTACCATCTCTGAATTTGTGTCGGGAAGCCCTTCATTATGTGCGGTTGCTGATTTTGCCCGTTTGCACCTCGACAGAAGGCTTACCTGGGGTGAAACCAAAGAATCTGCGGTGAAAGAAATTGAGGAAATTGTTGCCGGGATGAATGCAAAAGTTGAAGTTCTTGATTATTCCGAGAAAGCTTATACCGGCCTTGAATACGGCATGGAAAAATATTATCCAACATGGAAATTGCCAGAAACCCATGAGTTGGTTCAAACCGGGATAAATACTTTTACTAAATTGTTCAAAACAAAACCAAACGTTGACAAATGGACTTTTTCGACCAATGCCGTGACTATTACTGGTATCTACGGCATTCCAACCATTGGGTTTGGACCTGGTAATGAAGTGCTTGCACATGCACCTAATGAAAAAGTTGCCATTGATGATTTGGTAAAAGCTTCAGCATTTTATGCTGGATTTGTGTATGAAATTAGCACTTAGAAGTTAGAAGTTAGAAATTGGAAATTAGATGTTAGATGTTAGAACACAAAAAACCACCCGTGACCAGTGACAAATAACAATTAACCAATAAAAAATAACCAATAACAAACATAAAAACAACATTTTATGAACCTACAAAAAAGAATTGAAGAATTAAACCCGATAAGTTCCTTATATAACCAGGATTTTTTACTGACCTGGAAAAAAAGTGGCAGTGATTTACGGTTGGTGATGGAAATTGCAAGTATATTAAAAGAAATGAGGCACCAAAACATCTCACCCAGGGTATTTGATTCAGGCCTGGCAGTTTCAATTTTCAGGGACAATTCTACCCGAACCAGATTTTCGTATGCTTCTGCTGCAAATATGCTTGGATTAACTGTGCAGGATATGGACGAAACCAAATCGCAAATAGCCCATGGTGAAACAGTTAGGGAAACGGCTAATATGATTTCATTTTTAAGCGATTTTATTGGCATACGCGACGATATGTACCTGGGCGAAGGCCATAAATATATGGAAGAAGTTTCAAAAGCGCTCGATGAAGGCTTTGAAAAAGAAGTTTTACCTCAGCGCCCCGGCCTCATTAACCTGCAATGCGATATGGATCATCCTACCCAATCAATGGCTGATGCATTGCATCTTAGAGAGCATTTTGGCTCTTTTGAAGAATTAAGGGGTAAAAAAATAGTAATGAGCTGGGCCTATTCACCTAGTTATGGCAAACCACTTTCTGTTCCGCAAGGAATTATAGCATTGATGAGCCGCTTTGGAATGCACGTAGAGCTTTGCCACCCGGAAGGTTATAATTTAATCCCTGAAATTATTGATGTGGCTAAAAACAACTCCAGAAATACTGATGGCACTTTTAAAATTAGTCATTCCATGGAGGATGCCATGAAAGACGCCGATATTGTTTATCCAAAAAGCTGGGCCCCGTTTCATATTATGGAACAAAGGACAGAGCTTTTGAAAAAGTCGGACAAACAAGGACTTGCCGACCTGGAACAATCATGCCTTGCCGAAAATGCCAAATTTAAAAACTGGGAATACGACGCGAAAAAAATGAAATTGACCAAAAATGGCAAGGCCTTATACATGCATTGTTTACCTGCCGATATATCTGGTGTTTCGTGTAAAGAAGGGGAAGTGAGTGCTGATGTTTTTGAAAAATTCAGATTACAAACCTATATCGAGGCAGGTTACAAACCCTATATTATTGCTGCCATGATGTTTGCTTATAAGTTTGAACATCCGGCACTGGCGCTGAAAGAGATTTTGGGGTTAAAAATGAATAGGGTTGGGATGTAAGGTAGCACAGCTTTCCAAAGCTGTGGCTAAAACGCAGCTTGCAAAGTTGCGCTACATATCAGTCCTGCAAACAACTATATTGCTTGGCTCCAATTACTTAGTATATAAAATATTAGTATTTGGACTGAGCTAACTATTGTAAATTGAAAATTCTAAGTCTAAGTCTAAAAGGATAGTAACAGATCTCTGAAGAAAATTATTTTCTATCTGCTTATTTTTTTGTAAATCTCCGAAAACGATTTCTCGATCTGCTTTTACCGACATGTTGTCATGGAAAAAAGTTTTTCCTTTAGTTTTCGCCCCGCGATCAGACGGGAAAAAATGTTTTTTCGCAGATCCGGAACGTAAATTGGCAAAAAACGATTTTTTTTCACAGATCCGCCAGGTAAATGACCCTGAAAAACTTTTTTCCGGCCACTCCCCTGCCATAATGGCGGAAAAAAGAATTGTTTCTGTTGTTCCATCACGTGATCAGTAGGAAAAATCTTTTGCCGCTTAATTACGGGATGTGATAAAGGAGAAAAAAATTTTTTTTTATTGATTTTTCATAAGTAAAATAACAAGTTTATGGTTTGATTTGCTTCACAGCTTTAAAAATGATGGGTTTAGTTCATTGTTTCGGAAGCTCTAAACGGGCGAAAACATTTAATATTCTGTTCGGCTAACAGTTGGGTTAACCCATCTGTTAATCATCTACATACAGCCTGGTATCTTTATAAATAAATCGTTTTAAAACTTATTTTGCCACCACCTTTTTCAAATAAGAAATCACCACCGGCGCAGCTTCTTCTTTCTCAGCAAATTGAACAATATCCATGGTCTGGTATTTTACATTGGTTTTTGCACCATTATCCACCAATAGTCTAATCATAGGATAATTGTTCTTTTTAATGGCCGCCAGCAAGGGGGTCAGGCCATATTTATCTCTGTAATTTACATTGGCTTTTCTGGTGATTAGCGCGTCTGCAGCTATGTACTTATCGTATTCAGCAGCATGCAACAAAGGCGTTTTGTTAAAATATCCGGTATATTCTATTTGTGCCCCGGCATCGAGCAAGATGTTGACAATCTCATCATTATCACTATTACAAGCCATAATTAAGGCTGATTTTTTGGTCCAGTCTTTTTCATTAGGATTTGCTTTATGGGCCAATAAATATTTTAGAGCATCAGTTCTTTGATAATGAATTGCAGTCTGTAAAGGAGTATCACCAAACCCCGCTTTGCATACCTCGGTAATACTTGCACCCATTTCATGCAATTTTTTAAATGCATTAAAGTTATCGTATTTAATGGCTGCGAATATCAATGGGCATTCATCAGGGAAAGTTCCTTTGGTGCTGGTTGGCAATCCGTTTTCCAATAGCAGGTTAAGCAATTCATCGTCTTTCATTAAAATACTCATGTCAAGCTGCATATTTTTTAGTGAAGGATGCAGGGCAAGGAGTCTTTTCAACTCAGAATTATCAGCAAGCGCATAATTTATGTCAATTGTATTAGGATCAGCCCCGAGCTTAACCATTTTTTCAATTACGTTGGTATTTTTGCTATTAGCCAAATCAGCATTTTTAACATTAGCCCCGGATACAATCAAAAACTCAATCATTTGTAATTTATCAAGCTGCAGGGCAACATCAATAGGATAGGTGCCATAAGGTGTTGACACATTAATATTTCCACCATGGTCGAGTAGTTTTTTAAGCACTTTTACATTGCCGGTTTCAACAGCGGCATGCATGCATGTGCTTATTTTGCTTGCCTCGCGGTATTTGTTTCTATAAAAATGTTTGATAATGGGAATGTAAGTTCCAACTTTCCGTACCATATAGGAGGCTTCAACAACAGCGTTGGGTTTGGCTCCCTTATTTAACAGTGATTCAATATTTTTGAGCAGTAATTCTTCAGAAAAACTTGCATAATCAGCAATTAGCTCATAAAGCACAATATCCAGGGAATCTTTTGACACTTCCACATTTGAGTAATCGGTGGTGTTTGTGTTATAGTTTTCTTCCACAAATTTAGATTCAGCTTCCAATACACCGTTAAGGATTTGTTGTCGCTTCTTTTCCCTTTCTTTCTCACGGTCGTTTGGAAAAACACACGAGATCTGTGCTAAAATGATTAGTATACCAAGTAAT
>JARGGF010000327.1 GCA_029210905.1 Bacteroidales bacterium
TGGAATGGCTCAATATATATCTGGTGGTTTTTACCATGGATATTCGTACCCTACAAGAATAGCAATTACATTTCCAGCGTCCGGTATCTGTAAATTATTATTCAGCTAATAGGGTAAAAAGACGCATAAAAAATAATAAATGGGAAAATAAAAGATATGTTCCTGTAGATGATGCAACTGAGCAAAAAGAACGTAAGTCGATTCTACCTGAAATTGCTGAAAACGGTAATGTAATTCATAAATTGAATAAGGATGAAAAATATATCAAAAAGAAAGACATTTTAAAACATTCGGATTTCGAGAAGCAGAAGAGAATAAATGAAAATAGAACATCGAATAGAAATTTTGTCAATGATAAAAGGTCAATCGAACGAGAACGAATTCAGTCAAACTCTGGCTCTGGTTCAACAATTAAATCTACAAATAATAATGTTAGAGAAATAAGAAAGACAAAAACAGAAAAACCTTTAAAATTAAAGTAATTTTTAGATAAAATGATAACGCTGGTATTAATTTAATGCCAGCTTTTTTTTAAGCAATCTTCTTTACTCAAACTCTGTATTACTCACCTCAATCTTTGTATCACCATGCATTGAAATTTGCGGGTAAACAGGGTACCAGGAACCACCAATATTGTTTCTAATTGTGCATTGGTCTATTATAATATTACCTGAATGGTCGTTGGTGACAAAAAAGATGGCTGAACCGTATGCATTTACTTCATTTTGTTCAATAAGGGAGCCTAAAATTGTTAGCGTCATGGTGTTACCATCGTTGTAGATTGCAACTCCGCTTCCTCCACCTGGAGTTCCTGTCTCTGCTGGGTTGCCGCCATTGCCAATGGCTTGGTTGTGTGAAAAAAGACTGTTAATAATTGTCCAGGAAACACCAATGCTGCTTATTCCCCCTCCATTTGAGCCTACATTGCCATAGCCATCTGCGCCCCCGAAAGTACAATTAACAATATAAACTGGCAGATTATTATATTGGCTGAATACCCTGATTGCAGCACCTCCAACGTCCGGACCTGTACTTGCGCAATAATTATTAAAAAACCTACAATTTACAGCTTTGAATCTTCCACCGCGCACCCAGATGGCTCCACCACCATCATATTCGGTTTCTGCAGTTGAATTTCCATCAGCAAAAGTGATGTTTTGAATAGTAAGGCGTGGATGATCCTGGTTTTGACAATGCGAAGTGGTCCAGTTTTGATTTTTATCACAGGTATTCATATATAAAATCCTGGTTTTACCTCCTCCACTTAGTGTTACCAGCCCTCCACCATCAATTACAATCTCAGGGACATCCACATTGTTAAATACTTTGGCTGGCCGGTCAAGAGTGATTGTAAAGGGTTCTGTTCCACCATTGAATACAATTTTACCGCCCTGGGCAACTGCATCAATAAAGGCCTGTGCTGTGCAACTTTCTGGTGTACCTGTTCCAATAATGTGATCTGGATTGGATACATCTACCGGTCCAGCTTCGGCTGGCACAGGATAGGTCCCATCCGGATTACCAGCAGGAGGCCCATCTTCGGGATGGGCAAGAGGATTGTGGAATTGAATACCTGTATCTTCTTTTTTACAATAGGTAAATAGGAGGAGCAGCATAAAACTGCTAATTAGAACCATGTAGTTTATATATTTCATGATGATGAGGTATTATTTATCTTCTAGATTAGTTTCTGCAAGAATGAGTTGCACACAAATGTATGAAAAATGATAGTTTTGCCTGTTTCATTTATGTGTTTTTCCATTTTTGAGTTTAGGATGGTATGTACATTTGCTAATTGCTGATGTCTAAAAAAACCAATTTATATACACTATACAGGAAACAAAGTAAGTGATTTTGCCAAATTGGAAATACCATTGAATACTTGTAATTAGTTAATTTTGAAAACTTTGAAGTGCTTTGAAATGAGCAATAGGACTTTTTTTTAATCCTATTTCGTTACAATGAAAATTTTGCAAAACAATAAAAGCTGGCTACCATCATGGTAGCCAGCTTTTATAATTTATTGTCAATTAAGTGGGTTTAATGATTGTGTCCTTCATGCGACTCTTCCTCATCGGTATCTGCTTTTTTCTTTTCCAAATCCATTCCACATTTTGAGCACTTATCTCCTTCATTTCCTGTTATCTCCGGATGCATTGGACAAGCATATAAATCAGCTGTTTGGGATTTTTCAACCTTTTCAAGTGGCATTCCGCATTTCGAACACTCATCTCCTTCACTACCAGTTATTTCAGGATGCATTGGGCATGCATACATTGCAGCTGTTTGATCCATTTCATCCTTGTTATCCATCATATGCTCATCACTCATTTTTTGCTGCTCTATCGAATCCTGCTCATTTTGCTCATCATTTGTTTGAGAATTTCCACAACTTGTAAATAAGGCTAAACCGCTTAAAAATAGGGTTGCGATTCCAAATGTTAATAGTTTTCTTTTCATGATAATTCAATTTAATTGATATAAATATTTATTAATTATTTGTATATTTTTTTTACTTCACCACATTTAGGCATTTGTTCGCCAAAATACGGATTTTGAATTTCTTTATTTGCGCTTATCCAGAATGCACCTTTATTATCATCAGCCATTGGGCAATATTCCAGGTATAATGTTTTATCTGATTTTATACCAAATTTTTCAATGCTAGTAGTAATATTATTTGATAAGTCTCTGAATCCTACTCTTTTTTCATCAATGTTTTTGCCTTTTAGCACTTGATCCAGAGTAAAATTAATCATTGTTAGCATATCCATCCATGCCATATGTTCATTACCTTCTAACAGTTCCATATCTATTTTTTTAAGCGACGACTTCATGTCTTTAGCAGATTTATCAACTGCTTGAGTATTTGAGGCAAAAAAGGCATCCTTCATTTTAATATACTCATTAACAGTATTATAGAGCTGTACTTTAAATTTATCAGGAATGTTCTTTTTGTTGATTTTGTCCATTTTCAAAGCCATTTCACTATCCTTGGTATCAGTCATCTCCCCATGATCGTGAGCTGAAGTAGTTTTTCCTCCTTCAGGGTTCATCATACTTGGTTTACCGGCAAGCTGTGCGGCTGCATCTATCTTAAATACACCATTAATTGCAATTTCTTCACCTTCACTCAAACCACTGTTAACTACATAAAAATCGCCTGCAAGAGGGCCCAAATCTATTACACGGTACTGAAACAATATTGTTTTTTTTGCCGGTACTTTTACATAAACCACAGCCCTTTTTCCAGTCCAGAGTATGGATGATTTTGGTATTAACAACTCATTGCTTTTTTCCATTTTAGATTCAAGTATTCCATTGACAAACATTTCGGGCTTAAGTTCCAGTTTTGGATTGGATTGTTCTACTCTTATTTTAGCCACCCTTGTTTTAGCATTTATAAAAGGATCAACATAAGTTATTTTTCCACTAAATGTTTTGCCAGGAACAGATTGGATGGTATAATCAATTTCATCTCCAATTTTTATCCAGGGTAAATCACTTTCATAGGCATCAAACATTACCCAAACTTTGCTTAAATCGATTACTTCAAGCAGACCCTGGCCTTCTTTTATATAATCACCAATAGTTACATGCCTTTCAGTAACGGTTCCGGTAATAGGTGAAAGCACATTAAAATAGAGCTGGGGTTCTCCTTTTTCTATGATGTCATTAATTTGGGTGTCGTTTAAATCCCACAGTTTTAACTTAGTTTGTGCTGATTTAAAAAAGGCTGGGTTTGAATCTTTAAATTTTGAAGCTTCCAGCAGTTCTCTCTGGGCAGCAATCAATTCGGGTGAATAAATAGTAGCAAGTTTTTGGCCACGAACCACATTTTGTCCGGTAAAATTTACAAATAATTTTTCAATTCTACCTCCAAAACGTGCCGTTAATTCAGAAATTCTGCGTTCATCAGCTTGTACTTTTCCTAACAAATTAATTGTTTTTTCAGCTTTTCCTTTTTTTACGAATGCTGTTTGAATATCAGCGAGTTTAATGGCAGATTCACTCATTTGAATTTGATCAAAGGCTATAGCTTCTTCGTTGTCTCCGCTCTGGTCCAGGGGAATTAAGTCCATGCCGCAAATTGGACATTGCCCAGGTTTGTCCATTTTAATTTGTGGATGCATGGAGCAGGTCCAGATGGATACTTCATCCCCTGAAGGATTGTGTGTTTCAATTTTCTGATTTGCAGCATTTTGTGTGTTTCCTGAACCACCAAAAAACAACCATCCAAGAATTAAGCCTGAAAGCAAAGTGATGCCAGCTATTTTTAGTTCTCTTTTGTTATATTTTATTTTCATGATGTTTGTATTTTTTATTGATATACAAGTACCTTATTTTGTTATAGTTAAACCCTCAGGGGCTGAATATTGCTTGTAAATGTCGCCCCGCATTTTATAGGGGTTATAAATAGTTTAATCCTTCCGGGATTATTTAATCCATTCTATTTATTTTCCCATCAGATATAGAATAAATGCAATTGCTGTATTTTTATCGATTGTTGCTTTTTCCAATTCCAGCTCATATCTTAGCAGCCGCCTTTCCATTCTTAACATTTCTTCAAAATTGCTACTGTTTGTAGCATATTCCGATTGGAGCAAACGCATGGCCCTGTTGGCTGTTTTGGCTTGTTTCAAATAAAGTTTTTCCCTCCGTTCGGCATCCTGATAATCTTTGTAAACATTTTCAAACATATTTTCCAGCAAGTTTGTTTTATCCGTTTTCTTGTCTTTAGCAATATCCTGATAAATAACAGCTTCCTTGATCATTGCCTGGTATTTTTTTCTGAAAATGGGGATTGTGATACCAATTGTTGGAAACATTAAGATATCCTGCCCTGAATTATCCATTGCAGGGTTATCACTTTTACCAACTACAGTATAATCAATACCAATGGTAAAATCAGGGGCACCGCTTTTCCTTGAGGCTATCTCTTTTTGCTCCATTGAAGTAAGCTCAAAGTCGATACTGATTAATTGATGATTTTTAGACTGAATGCTGTCTAAAATCGACTGGCGTGTGAATTCCAGCGAATCACTTTGTAAACTATCTGGAATTTGGATCGTATTATTGTTATCCACATTCAATAAATTGTTAAATTCAATGGTTTCAGTAAAATATTTATCCCTTAACAATGCCAGATCATTTTCTAAATCATTTAATTCCATTTCGATCCGCAGTTCATCTACAGCTGATGCCATCCCAGCTTCAACTTTTATAAGCGCTAACTTTCTGAATGTTTCAAGAATAGCCAGGTTCTCCTTAATAATTTTAATAGCTTTGGAGGTAAAATATAATTTGTAATAAGCTGATTTAACATCATAAAATAACTTTAATTTAGCATCTTCAAAAAGTTCATACTTCGACTTAGCCATTTCATTGGCGGTGTTTCTATTTGCTTTTAATTTACCAAACCATGGAAAATACTGTTGGGCGGATATTTTAAATTGTTGAGGCCCAACTCTGGTCTCCACTGGAAGAATAAAATAACCAAATGCAATTTTTGGATCCGGCATTGTTCCAACCTGGTCACCTTTCTGCAAAGCAGCCATGTATTGGTTGAATTTGACTCTCAGTCCGGAATTGTTTTCTGCGGCTGTGGTCAAATATTGATTAAGTATTTCCTGACTATGTCCTATAATTGGAATGGAAATAAATAGAAATATGTAGAAATATATGGTTTTATAAAGTTTCATTATGTAATTTTTTTTATATTGCTTACATGTTGTAACATAAACTAATGATTAAAATTGAAATAAGTAGAAATGCATTGAAATATAGTAGTTTATCTTTTTTCATTTTTTTTATTTCATCAGTTTCAAGCCCTAATATTTTTGAAATTCTAGACATTGCAATCTCGTCGGCTACAGGACAGTTTCCTTTACCTGAAGTTATAACCATATTTTCTGCAAATGCAGAACACCCTGCAAAAC
>JARGGF010000328.1 GCA_029210905.1 Bacteroidales bacterium
AAGCGCCTGTAAGAAGATTGATACAACCCAGATAAAAATCACAGTCAATATTATTCAAATTGTTCGCAGAAGCTTTTGTAATTTGTATCGCCTTCTTAACTGTTTTATTTAATTTTCTGTAAACAGGGATACTTTTCTGTTTTAAATAGCTGGCTGTAAGTGATTTATCGTTGTTCAAAATGTGCTGATAATCGCCTTGCGCAACAACCAACCCTCCCTCCTCGCCTGCTTTGGGTCCCAAATCTACCAGGTAATCAGCTGATTTGATAAGGTCTTCATCATGTTCGGCAATCACAACTGTATTTCCTAAGTCTCTGATTTGCTTCAGGATATCAATTAAGCCTTCTGTATCTGAAGGATGTAATCCAGCAGTTGGTTCATCCAGAACGTAGGTAATACCAGTAAGTTCGGAACCAAGCATGCTTGCCAATCGTAACCTCTGAGCTTCGCCGCCAGATAAGGTAGCCGAAGGTCTGTCCATGCTCAAATAAGCCAGTCCAATTTGACAAATCAATTCCAACCGACGAATAATTTCAATTGCAACGGACTCAAATATTTTTAATTCAGTTTTGGCTATACCAGCGTTACATTCATGCAGATAAAATATGCTTTCATCAGCTGACAAAGCAGTTACTTCACTGATATTTTTATTATTTATTCTAATTGCTAGTGAATTTTTATTCAGTCGATCCCCATTACAATCTTTACAAGGTTGTTTTTTCATCAATGGCAGCAATTCATCACCTCTTTTGTCCACCTGCTTACGCTGGTATTCTTCCAAAATATGACCCGCAAAGCCAATCCATTTTGTTTTGAACTGATGAATTCCCTCACGGTTTTTTCGCTTATATTTCCAGTTTACATCAAATAATTCATCTCCACAACCTTCAAAAGCCATTTGTTTTTCTTTCTGTCCGAGTTGATCCCAACTAAGCGAAAAATCTATTCCTTTTTGTTGTCCAACAGTCTGTAATATAGCTACATACTGCCCATCTGGTTCACCATAAAATTTGCCAGTTTTTGTACCATTCATCGCCCCGGCTAATATCGAATTTTCAGGATGTGTAATTACGCAGTCAGCATCAGGAATATACTGGAATCCAAGTCCTTCGCAAGATTTACAAGCCCCCTGCGTTTGATTAAATGAAAAATGTGACAAACTGAATGTTTCAGCATTTTCAGGATACCGTAATTGAGCTATCCTTGAAAAAAGCAGTCGGTAATAATCATAAATTTCAGTAAGCGTTCCAACTGTGGAACGTTCATTGGCCTTTAATGGCTTTTGACGGATAGCTATGGATGGGCTAAGGCCAATTATTTGATCAAAATCAGCCTGTTTTGATTGCCCTAACATGCTTCTGACATAAGGTGAAAAATTTTCATTAAACCGTTTTTGGCTCTCAGCATAAAGTGTATCAAACAACAAAGAAGATTTTCCACTACCCGAAACGCCTGTAAAAACAATCAAATGATTTACAGGCAGTTCCAATGAAATATTTTTCAGGTTATTTGTAGAAATGCCTTTTAGGATAATGTTCTCAGTTTCGGATTTTATAGCTTTATTTGCGCTTGTACTTTGCCCTTTTTCCAGATTTCTTAGAGCCTTAGCCGTTTTTGATTGATTGGACAACAAAAGTTCTTCCGGCGTGCCTGAAAAAACTAATTCTCCTCCTTTCACTCCACTTTCGGGCCCCAAATCAATTACATAATCAGCAGCTTGTATTAATCGCAAATTATGATCTATGATGAAAACAGAATTGCCTTTGTCCAGAATTTGATAAAACGACTTTAATAAGATATTAATATCGTGTAAATGCAATCCGCGCGAAGGCTCGTCAAGTATATAGAGCGTTTTGCCGGTCGATGGGCGGCTTAATTCAGCTGCCAATTTGATACGCTGGGCTTCCCCGCCGGAAAGTGTGCTTGAACGCTGCCCCAATTTCAAATAACCCAAACCTAAATCAACCAGTACTTTTATATAATGTACTATTTTAGAATGATCTGAAAAGAATACATATGCCTGATTAATACTTAATTCCAATACATCGTAAATACTTTTCTCTTGGTACTTTACTTTTAATATTGATTTTTCAAAGCGTTTGCCATTGCAAACAGGGCACACAATTTCCACATTACCTAAAAAATGCATTCCAGTGCTTAAATAACCAGCTCCCTGGCAGTTCTCGCATCGGCCTCCTTTTGTGTTAAATGAAAAATTCGACTTAGAAAAACCTTGTAGTTTAGATTCATCAAGCTGAGCATAAAAATCCCTGATTTCATCAAACAATTTGGTATAGGTAGCCGGATTGCTTCTGGGTGATTTACCAATAGGCGATTGATCTACTTCTATGATTTTGTCAACATGTTCAGTGCCATTAATGTGCTCAAATTCACCATGTTCCATATTGGCAGCATGCATGTTATTACGCAAGTAATTTGCCAGTGTATACTTGAGCAAGCTTGATTTTCCTGCTCCCGAAACACCCGATATCACTACCAATTGATTCAAGGGAAAAGAAATATCCAAATTTTTTAAATTTCTTGCTTTTGCACCAAATAATCTAAGTTCTTTTCCATTTCCAGAATGTTTCACTTTCTCAATAAGCTGGTTACCAGACAAATACGCAGCTGTATGGTTTTCAGGGTTTTTGCTGGCCAGCACTTTCCAATCGGGCTGCTTGCCCTGATAAACTAATTCTCCTCCATGAATTCCTGCCCCAGGGCCTAATTCAAGCAAATAGTCAGCTCTGCGAATAATTTGTTCATTATGGTCCACTGCAATTACTGTATTTCCAATACTGGTAAGGTCAACAATTTTATCTATCAGCTTTTCCATATCACTAGCATGCAGTCCAGCCGCCGGCTCGTCAAATACATACAAAACGCCCCTAAGTTTCGAGTTAATTTGGCCACTCAGGCGGATACGTGATGCTTCCCCTCCTGATAAGGTATCAGCTCGTCGGTTTAAACCAAGATAGCCCAATCCCAGATCTTCCAGAACGGTAATTTTTCTAATAATTTCATCTCTAATCGGATCACCACCCACTTTTTCAGCATCGGAAAAATTTAGGCTGGTAAAATAATCTTTTAAATCATTAAGGCTAAGTACCAATAAATCAGCAATATTCTTATTCATGAAAACAACACTTAAAGCCTGGTTATTATATCTTGTTCCTTTACATGATTTACATGCTACGGTACGCACAAAGCGCAATATATTTGGGTTCCTGTCTCTTTTCAGGATTTCTTCCATGACAGGAACAATACCTTTGTAATATCCTTCTTCGCGAGGTTTAGCAGTGATACCCTTCCACTTCATTCTTGATTCAAGGGGATGCTTGCCAAAAGGAATTTTGATTTTTTGGCTTCCATAAAAAACAACATGTTTCTGATAGTCAGTTAAATCCTCCCATGGGGTATCTGCTGAAAATCCCTCAGATTTGCATACCTGTGACATAACATCCATGGTCACCTGCGAATAAATAATATAACCAGTAGGTGTGGTAATTACCAAAACGCCTTCGCGTAATGACTTTTTTGGATCTGAAATCAATAAATCCGAATCAATTTTATCGCTCAAGCCAAGGCCTTTGCAATCATGGCAGGCACCATCTACTTTATTAAAAGAAAGAAGGCTTCTGTTTATAACAAGCTCTTTGTCAGTACTTTTGCCTAATCTTGCAAAAAATAAACGCAGTAAATCGTGAATTTCAGTAAGTGTGGCAACAGTAGACCTGGGGGAATTCACATAGTTCTTTTGTTCCAATAATATAGCAGGGCGCAAACCACTAATATGCTCAACTTCAGGATGCCTAAGTTTATTTAGCAATTGCCGGGCATGCACCGAATAAGTTTCGAGATACCTGCGCTCAGCATCCTTATAAATTACATCTTCGGCCAGGGTGGATTTACCAGAACCCGAAACCCCTGAAATAACAGTAAACTGGTTATGAGGTATTTCAAGTTCAATATTTTTTAAATTGTGATGTGTAATACCTTTGAGCTTAATTTTATTCATGTTTGTTGCTTGTTTACAACAAAAGAAAGTAAAAATTAGCTATTTGACAAGGTGAATTTTATCTGAAAAATAAAAACAAAAGGATATTATGTTTAAAACCCAAAATCAAACCCAATTGATGGTAAAAAAACATAATTACCTTCAGTATTTTTTGTATAAAATGATCCTAGTTTAAAACCAATATCTTTTACACTTGTTTGCCAATAAAAATTCCAGGTATTTTTGCTAAAATCATCTCCATTACCTGCATACATATATCCTAAACTTACCTTATGGCTCCACTTTTTATTAAATTTTAAATAGTAGTTTGCATTTACAAGATAATAAGTCTTTAC
Organism: Bacteroidales bacterium; assembly: GCA_029210905.1. GTDB lineage: Bacteria > Bacteroidota > Bacteroidia > Bacteroidales > NBLH01 > NBLH01. The sequence goes on from JARGGF010000328.1 coordinate 4,354, forward strand.
ATTGTAAAAGTCATTTTTATTGGGCATGAATAGAAATGTGTTACTTATGCCAAATTTTTGATAGACTAATCCCTTCTTGCCCAGTGAAATGTCCATATTAAGGTTAATTTCAGGCGAAATAGTGGTGCTAATTATAGAGGCCCCAAAAGTAGGATAGAGTATTATATAATCGTTCGTTTTTCCGGAAAAAATAAGGGACGACTTATTGTTAATCTTGTTATTGCTGCTGTTATAAAAAATTAGATAAGGATATTTCTTACGCAGCTTCTCACTTTGAAATTCTGACAATGATTGCAGATATAAACTATCTAAATTTAGTATTTTGATACGTTGAAAATCGGGCAAAGAATCAAGATAAATTATAACTTCATTTTTGAGATCCAGTTTTATTTGAAAATTAAAAGATAACCGGGATTGATGCTTTCCATCCTGGAAAAAATATTCATCAATCTGATTTTCTGATTCTTCCAGGCTAATTCGTTTAGTTTTTAGCTCATCTTTAGATTCAACATATTTAATTAAATAATGCTCCTTTTTAAAGACTGAAGGGTTAATCTTCACAAATTCTTCATAAAATCTTTGATAAGCATCATCAATTCCAATTGTTTTTATGGCTTCATTTGTAAAATCAGGCGAAACGATTAACATTTGACCAAAATTTTCGAGCTTAATAATTAATGAATCATTCTGGGCTGACAGAGTTTGGGTAATAAAAACCCCTAGTACAATAGCAATTATTGTTCTCATTTTAATTAATGTTATGTATTGATTATTTAGTTTTTAAAGTAATTAAGCGTTCAGATTCATATACTGGTAATTCACTTTTCGGTTTTCCAAATAAAAAAATGAACCTTTGTTTTTTATTCTTTCCCTTTGAATCCTGAGATCTTGCAGTCGTCAAATTTGCATCTGGCTCTAATTCATCTTTATTTTCATTATTTGCATATAATAGTGGTGATTTTTCTTTAATAAATACAGTGTCTGTCACTTTAACGATATTAATAATTGTATCATGTTTTACAATTGTTTCAGCCGTTTTTACAGGTATATAAACTATTTCTTTTTGTTCAATTCTCACAGTGTCAGTTTTAATAATCACCTGATTATCTGTCATTTTAAGCTGGGTTATTTCATTTTGCTGCTTTTCTAGTTGTTCTTGCAGCTTAGCTATTTTTTGCTCTTTCTGATCTAATTGTTGCGAAATAAGATAGCCAAATCCCAACATCAAAATCAGAATGGCGGCTGCAGAATAAAACCATAATGGAATTATTATCTTATTTTTTAGTCTTTCATCAATCTGCTCCCACACCGCATTTTTATTATAATCAATTTCAGAAAAATGCTTATCTTCATTTTCCTTCAGCTGCCTCTGGATATATTCGCTATACTGCTCGTCGTTCATAACTTAAATCTTTAATTAGTTTTTGTAGGAATTTTCTTGCCCTGCTTAGCTGTGATTTTGAAGTTTGCACACTTATTTCAAGCTGTTCTGCAATCTCATTATGAGAATATCCTTCAACTACATATAAGTTAAATATTGTACGATAACCTGTTGGCATACAAGAAATTGCCTTTTGAATTTCTT
>JARGGF010000329.1 GCA_029210905.1 Bacteroidales bacterium
GGCTTATGAAGCATTCGATTTGGGATATCTTCGTAAAGGAGTTGATGAGGTGATTGTAAGTCGTGCGCACCAATTGGCCTATGCCAAAAAAGTGGCTCTGAATATGGTTGAGAAAGGTTATACAAAACCTGCGCAACGTAATGATATTAAAGTACTTGGAAAAGAAGCACTCGGTTTAGTTTATGTTGGAGCAGATTCTATGGTAACTGGTAATTACATGTCAGAGCATGACCAATTAATTGCTGAAAAACTGGGCTATGTAATTGCAGGTGGTGAAATATCCAGCCCTTTGACCGAGGTTTCTGAGCAGTATCTTTTGGATCTTGAAAGGAAGGCTTTTATTGAGCTTTGTATGCAAAAGAAGACGCTGGAAAGAATGCAGAGTTTGATAACTTCCGGGAAGATTCTTAGGAATTAGCTAATTGCTAAGTACTTAAAGTGAACTTGAGTTAGAAGTGACTATAGTTATAAAGATGGAAAATAAAGAATTTAGCAAGCAGTTAGAGTTAAGGACAAAAAAATTTGCAATCAGTATCATAAAGCTTTCTGCATCCATTCCAAATACTCCGGAAGGAAAAGTCCTTAAATATCAGCTAACTAAGGCTGGAACTAGTGTTGGAGCTAATTATCGAGAAGCAAATAGAGCAAGAAGTAAAGCAGACTTTACTAATAAAATTAGAATATCTGAAGGAGAGGCTAGCGAAACAGTATATTGGTTAGAGATATTATCTGAATTAAACTGGTTAGACGCTCAGCTATTACTTTTGATTATAACAGAAGCTGTTGAACTTTTGGCAATATTTACCTCTATCAGTAAAAAATTAAAACTTTAGGCATTCTAGTCACTTAAAACTATAGTCACTTGTTGTTAATAGCAAAATATCAAATATTTAAAAATACTTAAACTTAAATAATATGAACGCATATATAATAGGTGGATATCGCTCGGCAATTGGTAAGGCACCAAAAGGCGCTTTTCGTTTTACTCGTCCTGATGATATTGCAGCAGCCGTAATAAGACATTTATTAAATGATTTCCCACAAATTGAAAAATCCAGAATTGATGATGTTGTAGTTGGGAATGCCTTTCCTGAAGCTGAAACTGGCTTCAACATGGGGCGTTTACTTTCGTTGATGTCAATGGACACTGTGGAGGTTCCGGGTTCGACTATCAACAGGTATTGTGCATCAGGTCTGGAGTCTATTGCTATTGCTTCTGCAAAAATAACTGCAGGTATTGCAGATATTATTGTTGCTGGCGGCGCAGAATCAATGTCTATGATTTCAATGGGCGGCTGGAGACAGGTTCCACATCCTGATGTAGCATTAAAACACCCAAAATGGTACCTGAATATGGGACTTACCTCAGAAATGGTATCGAAAGAATACAAAATAACCAGGGAACAGCAGGATATATTTAGTGCTAAGTCAGTTACAAAAGCTGTTGCTGCTATCGATGCCAATAAATTTAACGAAGAAATTGTGCCAATTACGGTACACGAATCATACTACGAAGATAATAAAATGAAAAGCCGTGATTACGTAGTTAATACAGATGAAGGGCCACGCCGCGGAACAACAGCCGAAGGATTGTCGAAATTAAGACCGGCCTTCGCTGCTGATGGTTTATCAACTGCTGGAAATTCATCTCAAATGTCTGATGGAGCTGCATTTGTATTAGTGGTTTCTGAAAAGATAGTGAAAGAGTATAATTTGCAACCTATAGCCCGACTTGTTGATTATCAGGTAGCTGGCGTAGAACCATACAAAATGGGAATTGGACCAGTAAAAGCAATTCCAAAGGTATTGAACCATGCTGGCATGAAATTACAGGATATTGATTTAATTGAATTAAATGAGGCCTTTGCTTCCCAATCAATAGCTGTAATTAATGAATTAGGATTGGATGAAAGCAAAGTGAATGTTAATGGTGGCGCAATTGCACTGGGGCATCCACTTGGCGCTACTGGTGCTAAGCTGACTGTACAGGTTTTGCATGAACTTAAGAAGACCAAGGGCAAATATGGAATGGTTACCATGTGTATTGGAACCGGACAAGGTGCAGCAGGTATTTTCGAAATGTTATAAGGAGTTGATTATTAACCTGAAAAAAGTAAACAATATTTAAATAGAATAAAACAACCTTTAATATCTAAAATAATGGCAGATAAGAATACAATAAAAGGTGGCGAATTTTTGGTTCGCGAGACCAACTCAGCAGATATTTTCATTCCTGAAGAATTTAATGAGGAACAAAAAATGATGGCACAATCGTGTCATGAATTTACTGATAAAGAGGTACTTCCTGTTGTGGACCAATTGGATAAACATGATCGGGAATTATTGATTAAGCTGTTTAAAGGTGCCGGTGAATTAGGATTACTTGGTATTTCTGTACCAGAAGAATATGAAGGATTCGGACTCAATTTTGTTTCTTCCATGTTGGCTGCAGAGGAAATGGGACGTAGTTTTAGTTTTGCAGTGGCTTATTCTGCACACACAGGAATTGGTACTTCCCCAATACTCTATTATGGAACTGATGAACAAAAGAAAAAATACGTTCCTAAACTGGCTACCGGTGAGTTTATTGGGGCTTATTGTCTTACGGAGCCTGATGCCGGGTCGGATGCTAATTCTGGAAAGGCAAAAGCAAAATTAAGCGCTGATGGAAAACATTATATCGTTAATGGGGTAAAGATGTGGATTACCAACGGTGGGGTAGCTGATGTGCTGATTGTATTTGCAAAAATTGAGGATGATAAAAATTTGAGTGCCTTTATTGTTGATGCTAAAACTGAAGGAATTGAAATTGGACCTGATGAGGAAAAAATGGGCATCAAAGGCTCATCTACCGTTCAGATTTATTTTAATGATGTAAAAGTGCCTGTTGAAAATTTACTCGGCGAGCGCGATGGCGGATTTAAAATTGCCTTAAACATATTAAATCTTGGAAGAATTAAACTAGGTGCTGCCACTGTTGGAGCTGCCAAAGGGATTGCAGAATATGCCATTAAATATGCTAATGAGCGTAAACAGTTTGGAAAATTAATTTCCAGCTTTAAAGCAATTCAGTTTAAACTTGCTGAAATGGCTATCAAGTTATTTGCTGCAGAATCATTGACATACAGGGCAAGCCAAAATATCGACGATGCTATCCTGGGATATGTTGGTTCTGGTATGAGCAAAGAAAAGGCAACCATTGAAGGTTTACGCCAATTTTCTATAGAAGCTTCTATTTCTAAGGTAATGTGCTCAGAAGCACTTGATTATGTGGCTGATGAAGGCGTTCAGATTTATGGAGGAATGGGATATTCAGCTGAAACTCCTGTTGAAAGAGCTTTTAGGGATGCACGAATTAACCGTATTTTTGAGGGTACCAATGAGATTAACAGGATGGTTATTGTTGGTGAGATTCTTAAACGTGCCTTTAAAGGTGAACTTGACCTGATGAAACCAGCGCAGGAAGTTGCCAAAGAATTGATGGGGATTCCTGATTTCTCACCTCCGAGTGAAGATTACTTCGAAGAAAAGAAAAAGGTAGTAGCCAACTTTAAGAAGGCTATTTTGATGGTTTCGGGTGCCGCTATTCAGAAATTTATGCAAACATTAAATGATGAACAGGAATTATTATTTAATGCAGCAAATATGATTATGGATACTTATGCTGCTGAATCAATGCTTCTTAGAGTTGAGAAAATGGTGAGTATGTTTGGCGAAGAAAAAGCTTCAATATATAAAGATATGCTTGATGTTTATTTATACGATGCTGCTTATCGTGTTAATAAAGAAGGTATTGATGCAATAAATTCTTTTGCCGAAGGTGATGAACAAATGGCCATGTTGATGGGCATGAAGCGATACACAAAGGCCCAGCCGGTTAATGTAAGGTTGGCCCGCAGAAGGATTGCAGAAAAAATGCTTGACGAAAACAAATATTGTTTTTAACTGAATAGAAAAGTCACTGGACATTGGTCTCTGGTCATTTCCATACTTTATTTAATTGTACTTTAAGGTTTTAATTACTTTCATTATTTTAGTTTATTGTCACTGGTCATTAATCACTGGTCGTTGCTGCACTTTACAAAAATCAATGACCAATGACTTAATGACTGATGACCAATAACTTGATGACTAATTTCCAAATGTAATGTCTGAAAAGAATAAAATAATAAAACTGGCGCAAAACAATATTAAAATGCGCCTTTTTTTGTTTCTAAAGCTTCCTCTTGCTTTTATTGCAGGTTTAAAAATTGTATTCATCAGTCCTGAAAAAGCTGTTGTTACAATTCCATATAAATTCCTGACAAAAAACCCTTTCCGATCAATTTATTTTGCGGCTTTAAGCATGGCGGCAGAATTATCTACCGGCATACTCTCTCTTGCAGCAATTGCAGAAACTAAAAAACCCATTTCTATGCTGGTTTTGGATATGAAAGCCAGTTTTACAAAAAAAGCAGTGAGCAAAATTTCCTTCACCTGCCTTGAGGGACAAAAAATTACAGATGCCGTCCAGGCATGTTTAAACTCAGATGAAGGTCAAACTGTTGCGGTACAGTCAATTGGAATTGATAAAAAAGGAAATGAGGTGGCGGAATTTGAATTTGTGTGGACGTTTAAGAAAAAGAATTAAGTTCTCTCCACTTCAAATAGAACTTTTAACATATATAGTGTAACTATTCTTGTGTGAATCATAAGAATAGTTGTACTTTTTGGTTCTTTTTGTGCATAAAAGTTAAATGTTATTGAGTTAATGCTGATAAAGTATTATACTAAAAGAACCAGTATAATTCGATATTAGTACTATTTTTTATTAAGGAATAATACGACTTTAAATACTCACAAGTACTTTAGGCACTTCTTCAGAACCCTAAATATTTCAAATTCATCACAATTTCAACAATCAGGTTTTCTGCATCAAAGGTACTTTGTTTGCTTACAAATTTCATCCCTACAATGTCGAAGTGCGAAACGCCAAAATCCTGTTCTCCTGAAACTACCCCTTTAAATAAACCCCATTGGTAGGATTTTTTTGATACTACTGCATCATTTTCACCTTCGGCCTTTTTCATTATTTTATGTTGGAAACTGATTTGCCAGGCAGGGTAGTCATCAGTTACCAAACCTCCATAACTCTGATAAAACACCTGGGGCGAATCTGGTACGGAGTGGTTAAAATCTTTCATAAAATCCAAAGTTAGGTTTTTAGCTGCACTCAGTGCATCTGGATTTTCATCCCCAATCAATCTGGCATAGGCATTGGCTGTATTTACCACATTATCAAGCCATTCCTTTTTATCCAGCCAACTAAGAAGGGTATCGGCCAAAAAACTACCCCGATGTGGAGATGCAAGAGTAGTCAGGCTGGCCACTTTATCAGCCATTTCTAATTTACTAATCATGTAGCGTGCTTCCAGTCCACCTTTTGAATGGGCTATGATATTTATTTTTTCAGCCCCACATTCATTTAGTATTTCCAGAACGCGGTCCCTGAGCTGAAGTGCATTTTCAACATGGCTGTTAAAGGCATCCTGGTGTGCGAGATATACTTCTGCCCCGTTTTTTTCAAGGGCTTTTGGCAAACCGCTCCAATAGCGCATTACAGGCACATCATCCCTAAGCCCAACTCCATGCACCAATAGTATGGGATATTTAGTTGAGCACGTTTGATTTGTGGTAATATTTTCCTGCAACCTGCATTGGCATAGCAGGGTTAAAATACTTATTAATGCCAAGGCATAGGTTTTCATAGATTTTTTAATTTTTTTATTACAAAATTAGCGAAATCTTGTTTGCCTGTGTACCTTAAGAAATACAGCTCTGTACTTAAAACCCTTAAAATAAAGATGTTGCCATCAAGCGATTCAGATCTGATATGATTACTGTATGTACTCTTGTTTTCTTGATCATTGATTATCAAAATAGATTCGTCATCA
>JARGGF010000032.1 GCA_029210905.1 Bacteroidales bacterium
TTAATTAACAGGGAGATTCCGATTGAACTTTAAAAGGTAAATGAAAGCTAATCTTATTTAAGCTATTTTTTGAATAAACTTTCTTTTATTTACATGCACAAAAGATATTTATTCCTTTATTATTATGGGGATGATAATTTCAAATATACTCCCCTTATTTAATTCACTTTTTACATTAATGCTGCCATTTATTATGTCAATGAGCCCTTTAACTATTGCAAGGCCTATGCCAGCTCCGTGGTAAAGTTTTGTTTTATCCTCTTCAATATTTGAAAAACGCTCGAAAATAAATTCACGTTTTTCTTTCTCAATCCCTACACCAGTGTCTTTTACTTTAATATTCAAATTGTATGAATAGTTAGCTCCTGAACTATTTTTTTCAATGGCATATGCTATTTCTACTTCGCCCTTTATAGTATATTTTATTGAGTTGTCAATCAGCTTATATGAAATTTGCCAAATTTTATCATAATCAGCATTTATTGCATAATCCTTTTTTTGATTTAGATTCTTATAAATGATCTGAATATTGTTATTCCCTGTGGATTTTAATTTATCAATAAAAAAATCTTCGCATTTTTTAAACAATTCTGATAACATAAAATCAGTAGCCTTTAGCTTCATGGCCCTTGCCTGAATTTTTGCCAGAATCACCACATTGTCAATAGATTCGAGTAAAATATCAACATTCCTGTTAATGGTTGTAAGGTATTCATTCCTTTTTGTTTTCGTAATATTTTTATTTATAAGAAGACTTGCGAATCCCATAATCGCATTCATTGGAGTATGAATTTCATAGGTTAAATTGTTTAGAAATGAGGTTTTAAGCTGGTCGGCAACAATTGCCCTCTCTTTTGCAGCTACTAACTTTAGTGTTCTTTTTTCTACAATTATTTCCAGTAGTTCCTTATGCCTTTCAAGTTCCTGATTCTGAATATCTATTTCATTATTTTTTTGATACAGTTGCTGATTAATAATTTCTAATTTTTGATTGCTGTTTTTTATAATTTGGTTATGTTCTTCTATTTCTTTTTGTCGGTCACTTAAAATTTTGTTCTTTTTTATTATTTCTTTATGACGATCATTGATTAGAGATAATAGAATATTATTTTGTTCATGTATTATTTTATCACGTTCTTGCAATGCCTTTATTTCTTTTATCTCAGCTATATTTTTTTCATTTTTATAGATATTAAGTTTATTGCCAATAGCCAAAGCTAATAAACAAATGTTTATAAGTAAACCAAGCTCGAAGGTGGTGTAATATTCAAAAATAAATTCAAAATTGAGTAAATATGCCAGATGAGTTATGGATAAAACCACCCAGGGGAAAAGAAACAACCTGTCGGGTTTGTTGAAATTTTTAGAATTTAGGATGCTGGCATATATTATCCCAAAATAAATTAGAAAACTGAATATATGAGTTAGTATTTTAAATTGAAGAGAAGGCCAAATGTTATATAAAACATTTATTATTAATGAAAGAACAACCATTACAGCTATTCTGATCTTCCAAATGTTAATTGTTTTATACAGATGAATGTAGCTTGCACTAAAAAGAATACAGGCAATTTGAAACGCAGTAAATGATAAATGACTAAACCAAGGCTTGCTTAATAAAAAGTAGCCACTTTGAGGTAGGATGAGTACACCCGATACTATTATATAGAGGCTATAAAATAAGTAGGTTCTGTCATCGACTTTAAAATAAAGAACAGTATGGTATAGGATTAATAAAAGAAAGGTCCCAATGATAATACCATAATATACATTTAACCACCTTTCTTTTTCAAAAAAAACTTTTTTACTAAAATTTTTTATAACAAATCCAGAAAATTGTGAGGTGTTTATGTGTAGGTATATATACGATGTATTTTTCTTAATTTCAGCATGATAATAATCCTTCCTGGTCTGATATGCATGAAGATTTGTTACTTTGTACTCTAGGTATTGATTGCGATTTTTGCTAACCGCATATATTTCTATCCAGGTAGCAAAAGGTATATATATTTCAAGAAGGTTTTGCTGATCAGGAATGCTTTCGGAATTTATTTTTATCCAAAATGAAACATCTTGAAGTGGTTTAATATTGCTAATTGATTCATAAAAGGGGACATTCAGCTCTTTTTTATTAAGATGAATTAGATCAAATTTTTTATTTTCTTCGATATAAATTGGATACTGACTTCCAGTATTTTTAATGCCGTTATCTATGCCATTACTGCTTTGTGCCTTTGTAACAAAAGCAGAAAGCAAAAAGCTAATTACTAGGAAAAGATAGAATTTCAGCATTTCTAATATTGCGTGACTGGTCTTTAAAGAATATATTTATTTATGATGAAATTATCTGATATTATTTTTAAAAGGCACTAAAATTTATAATTCTGCATCATTTATTTTTTTATTTACAACCAACAAAGATATACAATTCCTAATCTTTACAATTATTCAAAAAAAACATATTTTTCAGGATAATCAATATTATAATGTAAGCCCCGGCTTTCTCTTCTGTTTTTCGCCATCTTAATAATATTATATGAAACGTTTATTGAATTCCTTAGTTTGCAAAGTTTTTGAGAAACAGTTGATTGTTCATATAAGGTCTCAGTTTCTTTATAAATAATATTAAGCCGATCCAATGCTCTTTTTAACCGTAGGTTTGAGCGAACAATTCCAACATAATTTGTCATTATTTGCTGTAATTCTTTTAATTCCTGAGTAATTAAGATAAGTTCTTCTGGTAGTGATGTGCCTTCGTCATTCCAATCTGGCACGCCCTTGATAATGTTAATATCATTGATGATTGATTTAGCATGTTCAGCAGCCCTGTGTGAATACACTACCGCTTCAAGTAATGAGTTGGATGCGAGACGATTAGCTCCATGAAGTCCGGTGGAAGTTACCTCACCGGCTGCATATAAAAACTTAATTGAAGTTTGTCCATGAGCATTTACTTTAACCCCGCCACAGGAATAATGTGCAGCTGGCACTACCGGAATATAATCCTTTGTTATGTCAATTCCGAGAGTAAGACATTTATTATTGATGTTTGGGAAATGTTTTTTAAGCTCTTCATTAGCTAAATGAGAACATTTTAAATATACGTAATCTTCTCCTCGTAATTTTAGTTCATTATCAATTGCACGGGCCACAATATCCCTGGGAGCAAGACATCCCCTTTTATCATATTTGTGCATGAACTCTTTTTCATCCTGTGTAAGCAGCAGTGCTCCAAAACCTCTGATTGCCTCTGTAATTAGAAAGGAAGGTCTTTCACCTGGGTTGTATAACGAAGTAGGATGAAATTGGACAAATTCCATGTTCTCTATCATTTCTTTTGCCCGGTATACCATTGAAATTCCATCACCGGTTGCAATAGAAGGATTGGTTGTGGTGGAGTATATATTGCCTATACCACCAGTTGCCAAAAAAACAGTTTTCGAAAGAATTGTAATGATATTTTTAGTTCTTCTATCGAGCGCATAAATTCCATAACACTCAATATCAGTCTTATCTTTTATTACATGGTATCCTAGCTGATGCTGTGTTATTAAGTCAATGGCAAAATAGTAATCAAGAATTTCAATTGACTTGTTTTTTTTAACTTGCTCTATAAGAGCGCGTTGAATTTCAAAACCGGTATTGTCTTTATGGTGAAGTATTCTTTTTTCAGAATGGCCTCCTTCTTTTGCCAGGTCATAATTACCATCTGCTTTTTTGTCAAATTCTGCACCCCACTTAATTAATTCATTTATTCTGTCGGGTGCTTCAGAGATAATCATTTCAACAATTTTGCGGTTGCAAAGTCCATCACCTGCAACAAGGGTGTCATTTACATGTTTTTTATACGAATCAGGTTGATAGGTAACAGCTGCAATCCCTCCTTGTGCATAATAGGTGTTTGATTCTTCCAGTTTAGTTTTACTTACTAATGCAACTTTCCCATAATCAGCTACTTTTAGCGCATTGGTAAGACCTGCAAGTCCAGAACCTATAACCAGAAAATCGTAAGTTTTTCTCATGTCATCATGCTTTAATGGTAATAATATCAAATGTAATCTTTTTACATTAATTCCTTAGATCTTAAGCTAATACTTAGCACTCAACTTAATTTCTAAGGGTTTTTTATGTCTGCAAAATTAATATTCTGATTATTTGCATCAACATATTTCAATCAAAAAGTCAAATATATTAATTAGCAATTACATTGTTAAGTGTAAGAATCAGATAATCAGAAAAATAGGATGACTCTTTTTTTTAGATGAAGCTTTAAAGATAATATTCTATTCCAGTGGTGTAAAAAAAAGACCTGCTTGTCTTATATAATAGTTAAAGAATGTAAATGTTACTTTTTTTCTTGCGTAACTAAAATTTGTGTTTACCTTTGCGACTTTTTTGCACTAGAAATGAAGAGGTTTAATCAGTAGATAGATTGTAATATTTTGAAATACAGATATTAACATATTATTAATAAGACCGTATTTTATAAAGTGCATTACATTGTTTAACTAAATTATTTATAATGGAATTTAATTTTAAGTTTATTTTATTTACAAAACTGTTTCTGATTTTAAATTTGGGTATTATAGGATTTACTAATGTTGGAAGTTTAAATGAAGATAACAGGCTGAAAGGAAAGAAACTGCGTGAATTAAATGAAGACAATTTAACAACAAATCCATTGACAGAATGGAATATTAACTATGAAAAAACCATTCAGTATATTAAAGAACATGAAGGCTTTGCAGGCGGGAAACCTTATATTTGCCCAGGAGGTTATGAAACAATTGGTTATGGACATGTAATTTTGGAAAATGAAAATTTCACCCAATTGAGCCTTGCACAGGCAGATAGTTTGTTACGAGTAGATTTTAACAAAGCAATGGCTGCTGTAGAAAGAACCATTCAAATTAATGGAAGTAAAAAACTTGCGATAGCACATTTTGTTTTTACCAGAGGAATTGGAACATTCATTAAAAGTCCTCTTAAACAAATGATAGAAAAAGGTGAGGACATTGATGATGAAATTGTAAAATGGTGCTATTATACAAATGTTAAAGGCGAGAGGGTCAGAAGTCAACATGCCCTCAACATTAGAAACTGGGAACTTAAGCTTTATAAAAAGAATTCATAAAAAAGATAAAATTTTGTGAAGTATGATGCAGTATTCTTTAAAATAAGGATACTGCTTTTTTTTTACTCATCTTTAATCTCCTCGAAATCAACATATTCTCCAATATTTTTACTGTAGTTGTTGTTTTTTTTCGACTGATTTTGGATGGTAACCTCACCTTCACGCTTATTTTGATAATATCCCCCATTCCGGGATCCTGTATTGTGCTGTATATTTCTGAATAGGGCAGGAAGAAGAAATCTCCCAACAGATTTTAGCAAATAATATATTGCAAATGCAATAAATATAATTTTCAATAAAACCATTATTTAATTAATTTTGATTTGAAGCTGCACTCAGACAAAGATATAACAATTTAAAGTTTCTGGTCAATTCTTGGGGTAAGAAATGGATTGTAAATTAACTAATATTGGTCAAAACTGTTGATGACATTTTTTGTAAGCGTCAGAAAATGTGTAAACTAGAGCGATAGACATAAATCTTGTTAAATAAAGTTAATAATATAAAGTTGAAATACTAAATGCTAAATTATGATGTAGTAGTAATTGGAAGTGGACCTGGTGGTTATACAGCCGCAATACGTGCACTTGATTTTAAAAAGCATGTGCTTATTGTAGAAGCAAATGAGATGGGTGGGGCAGGAGTAATGCACGGAGCCTTGAGCTCAAAAACCATGTGGGAACTGTCTCAGGATTATGCCGTTGCAGCATCTGTAGACAGAGGATTCAGGGCATCGGCTCTTAATGTTGATTATAGAAAAGTTCGGAAATCTGTAATTCAAGCTGCAAAAACGAAACAATTGCAAATGCTCTCGCAAATTGAATCCTTTTCACACATTAAGTCAAGGGAAGGCAGTTTAAGCCTTAAGTACGGATTTGCCACTTTTGTTGATAAAAATACCATTCAGATTCATCACGAAGGAAAAAATGAACTGGTTAGTGCTGTCAATTTTATTATTGCAACAGGCTCAAGGCCAAAAGAATATCCTGGTATTAAAGTAGATCAGGAAAGAATAATAAACTCTGATGGTATTTTAAATCTCACTAGTTTTCCCGGGAGGATGATTATTATTGGATCAGGTATTATAGGAACAGAGTTTGCAACCATATTTTCAAGTTTTAAACAAACTGAAGTCCACCTTCTTGATAGGACTCACCGCGTAATTCCTTTTGAAGATACCGATGTGAGCAATTTTGTTTCAAAAAATCTTGAACAGAATGGTGTGACTATCCATTATACGGCCAACCTGCGGACAATAAAAAAATTTCAGGATCATCTGGAAGTGATACTTGATTACGAAGACGGTCATAGCAGGGTACTTGAGGTGGATGTGGCATTAATTTCAATTGGCCGTGTTCCAAACACCGATAAACTTGGCCTTGAAAACATTGGTATAAAACCTGATGAAAGGGGTTATATTCAAATCCAGCCAGATTGTTTGATTAATGATTGCCCCGAAGGAGTAAATATTTTTGCAGCGGGTGATATTACCGGACATGGACAATTGGTTAATATTGCAGAAATCCAGGGAAGGTATGCAACAAAAAAAATTTGCCAACAGGCGCCTTTTCCTTTGGATTATTCTAACATGTCTACCTTAATGTTTTTCAGACCGGAAGTGGCTGCTGTTGGTATTAATGAAAAGCAGGCGCAGAAACTTAAAATACCCTACAGGGCGGCATATTACTCTAATGAATTGGTAAGCAGGGCTATAGCTATGCGAAATACCAATGGTTTTGTAAAATTAATTATAAGCAACGATGGCACTGAAAAAATTTTAGGGATGCGCGCTGCTGGTCCGCAGGCTTCTGCCTTGATTGTTTCGGTAGCTCATCTGATTAATCAGGGAAACAGTTTGCAGGAAGCAATGAAATTAGTACACCCTCATCCTAGTATATCAGAAGGTTTGCAGGAATGTATGAGGGTTTTTAAAAATAAATCGATTTACAAACCGAGGGCATTTCCGGAATCAATAAAAGTATGGGACTGGGAGCCATAAAAAAAAGCTGCCCTGGAGCAGCTTTTTTATTTTAAAATTTATATTAATTATTTAAATTATCTGTAATGTTTATGCCTTTATATTTAAAATTAACATCGCCACAAGATGGTCCAAATGTCATCTCATAAACATCATCTTCGCCTACAGTAAGTTTAATGGTGCCACCTACAAACCGAGAGCAGTCAAGCGAAGTTAATAAATCAGTTTCAACTCTTGTAAAAGTTTTTCCGTTTCTGGCAGTTCCAGAAGAGGTTCCGTTCGATTTCCAGGTCTCATCAGCTTTGTCAATTGTGTTACTTCCACCAGTCATCGTTAAGTAATTAACAAAATTCCATGTGAGTGTTTTCGAATCACTAAAGGTCATAGTTAAATCACCAATAGATTCTACCTTGAAGATGTGATTTTGCATGTCATCGTAGCCTTGATTTGTAGCCTGAATTGTTCCTGAAATAGAGTTTCCATTCCTTGTAAAATTATCAAAAGTAATAGTAACTTTAGTTCCTTCAACCCATTCAGCATTATCAAATACTGCGGTAATTACTCCTGTACGTACTATACCATCTGAAAATGGACAAGTTTCATCGTAGGTTAGAGTTAATGTCCATGTTTCAAAATTATAATCGACTACTGGACATGATCCGGCGGATTTTCCACCTCCATTACGTCCATCATTAACTGCTCCAAAAACATCACCTACAGTTTTAGAGGCGGCCATGTTGTCCTGAGTTATTTCATCATCTATCTCTGGTTGATCCAGTGAAACATCATCGCATGCTACAAAGAATAAGCCCAAAGAGAATAAAAGGGCAAAAATTTTATACAAGTTTTTTTTTATGATAATAAATTTTGTTTGTTTAACTCCAGATTAAATAAAAGGTCTATCAACCCTGTAATTCTTATAAATATTTGAAATAATATATCTTTTTTAAAACGTTTGATTTTCTTTTTTATTGCAATTTCTCAAGGCCTCTGTTTTAAGACAATAATTAAACGGAAACGGTTGCAATTTCAATAATGCGTTTTGTAAATACAGCAATTAATTCAAAAAACTTAATTGTATTTCTAAGTTATCCATTTTTTTGTGGAATGGCAAATAAAATTTACGAATACTACATAAATAGCAACGAACTTTTTTTGTTGGGAAATAATTTGTTAGTATTCTGAAAGGATACCAAGGAAATCGTTGTTTGGTTTATTTTTGGAACCGGGAATGGCAAATTCTGGTTTTAATCCATGAACAAAGTACATATCAATTTCCCCTTTGTTTTTGGCTTCAATTTTTCCACGGTACTCACAATCGAAATATTCCTGTATATGTTTATAGGTTTCGCCTGAAATATTTACTTTGCCAATTTCGCCTGCCGATTCCATTCTGGCTGCTGTATTTACAGTGTCACCCCAGATATCATATGCAAATTTCTTTTTTCCAATAACTCCTGCAACCACTTTGCCCGTGTGAATTCCCAGGCGCAAATTCCATATTTCCTGCCCCTGTGCAATTTTTTCAACATTTAACTTGTCTACAAATTCCTGCATTTCGAGGCCTGCCAAAACAGTATCGATAGGGTTACTTTTATTTCTAAGCGGCAAACCTCCAACGCACATATAGGCATCTCCAATGGTTTTTATTTTTTCAATAAAATGCCCTCCAATAATTTCATCAAACTTGGCGAAGAAAATGCCCAATTCCTTAATGATTTCCTGGGGCGAAAGTTTTTCTGATATTTTGGTAAAACCTTTAAAATCAGTGAATAACACACTTACTTTTCGGTATGTTTTGGCATCAACTTCTCCTTTATTTTTTAATTGTTCAGCAATTTCATAGGGCAGGATATTCTGAAGCAAGTCATCAGATTTTTTTTGTTCTGCCTTAAGTGTTAAATGTTTTTGCTCCAGTTCATGTGATTGCTGCTCTAATATCTCAGTCTGTTTTACAATGTTCTTAATCAGTTTAAACATTGAAAGCGTGGACTTTACCCTCACCAGTAGTTCTACCTGATCAATTGGTTTTCTTAAAAAATCGATAGCGCCAGCATCAAAGGCAGTTTGCAGGTTGCCTGATGAGGTGATAATAATTACAGGAATATCATTGGTGTTAGGATCGCCTTTTAATTGTTCAAGTGCTTCAATACCATTCATTACAGGCATTTCCCAATCCATAATAATCAGGTCAATTTCATGACTATAGGCAATTTCGCAAGCTTCCTTCCCGTTAAAAGCTGAAATAATACGATAGTCATGAAGCTCTGTTTCAATAGCAGTTTCTATGAACATATGTACAAAACGATCATCATCAACAACCAATATAGTATATTTCACGATAGTAAATTTAATTATTGTTAACGATTGTAATTATCGCAAAACCAATTGTAAAGATAAACTATTTTATTCAAAAAATAATTTGGTTTTTTTATAGCTTTCTTCTCAATTTTTCACATCTGCTTTAAATCTTACTAAATTTTTACTTATTAACAGAGCTAATTTTTTAAGTCAGCTCTTAATAGTTATCATACTGTTTTTTAGGTTTGTTCTAAACTCAAAAAAAACTAAAACTCACTACTTTGTCATTTTCCTTTAGGGAATTTAGTGAGTAAAAGTACTTTTTGGTTTAATTTCATAGCAAAACCTTATAAGCTATTCAGCATTTTTTTAATAATGGCTGCCATTTGGGGCTCTGCTTTACCTGCAATTTCCTGAACATCGGTATGTGTAATTTCTATAATCTGACCAGGTACACCACTATCTGTAATTACCGATAGTGCAAAGCAGGTAAGGTTCATATGCCTAGCAACAATTACTTCAGGAACTGTTGACATTCCCACAGCATCAGCACCAATTGCCCTAATGTATTTATATTCTGCGGGGGTTTCAAATGTAGGTCCTGAAACACCTGCATATACTCCCTGTTTTACATTTACACCTAGTTCTTTCGCTGCCTGCAGCGCCAGTTCAATTAATTTTCGATCATAAGCTTCACTCATGTCAGGAAAACGTGGGCCTAATTCGTCTATGTTTTTACCAATTAAGGGGTTGGTTCCGAATAGGTTAATATGATCGTTGATAATCATTAAATCACCAACCTCAAAATCCGGATTCATTCCACCACTGGCATTAGAAACAAATAGATATTTGATACCCAGAAACTTCAAGACCCTTATAGGCAGCGTTATTTCCTGCATGGAATATCCTTCGTAAAAGTGGAACCTGCCCTGCATGGCAACTATGTTGCGGCCTTCAATTTTTCCAAAAATTAAATTTCCCTGATGACCTTCAACAGTAGAAACCGGAAAATTTGGAATGTCCTGATATTTTATCTGGTGTATTATTTCAATTTCCTTTACCAATCCGCCCAGTCCTGTTCCTAAAATGATTCCGAATTCCGGTGTAAAATTAATTTTTTTTTGAATAAATTCAGTTGTTTCTTTTATTTTTGCTAACATATTTTGTGATTTGTTCGTTAAATTCTTCTTCTCTTTCAATAAAACTTACTTCTATTGGAATATAAAACATATTCTTCAGTAGCAACTCATCCAGGTTTTTAGCTTCCCTAAATTTAATGGCATCTTTCTCTGTAGTAATTATTATTTTATTGTCGTTTTTTATTAATTTAAAAGTACTTAAAATTTTATTTATTTTAGTTTTATCGTACTCAGAGTGGTCTACAAATTTGAGATGTTTTATGTCAAGCGAAAGTGTTTTCAGGTATTCAATAATTGGTTTTGACGATGCAATGCCGGTAACGAGTAAGATGGTATACAATTCATGCCTTGTTTTGAAATTTTCAGGCACAACAGACTTATTTGTAAAAACTGAGCTCAAATTACCATAAGTAAAAGTAGTAAAATAGACCTCCTGATAAGGATATGGTTTTACCCTGTCGAGTACCAATCTTCTGTTAATTGGTTTTAATGATTCAGGTGTTTTTGTAATTAGGATAATATCTGCACGCCTTATTTCCCGGGCATTCTCTCTTAAGTTCCCAAACGGGAGCAAAAAATCTTCGTCAATTCTGCGATTATAATCAATCAATAATATAGATAATCCTGGTTTTACATACCTGTGTTGAAAAGCATCATCAAGAATAACCAAGTCGTTTTTTCGTTCTTCAAGTATCTCAATTCCTTTTACCCGGTTTGCATTAACGGCGACCTCAATTTCAGGGAATTTCATTTTAATTTGAGCTGGTTCATCTCCAATATCCTCTGATTTGGGATTCTTTTCAGCTACAACAAATCCTTTAGTTTTTCTTTTATATCCTCTGCTTAAAACAGCAACTCTGTACTTATCCTTTAAAAGTTTAACTAAATATTCTGCATGAGGTGTTTTACCAGTTCCACCAACTGTAATATTTCCAATAGCAATTACCGGAAAGTTAAATTCTCTTGATTTTAAGATATGAAAATCAAATAAAATATTTCTAATAAGAACTATTGAACCATAAATAAGAGAAAAAGGATACAGTAAAAAGCGAAACATAGGTTTTGGCTTTGATAAATTTGCTCTAATTTATGATTAATTCCAAAGGTAGCCTGGCCTGAATGCCTTTTTGCTCTGAAATATTTTTTAACATTTGATAATATGGTTTTAAATCACCTAATTCTTGTTCTAGAGCATCAACTTTTATGCTTCCTCCAAATTTTTCCAAAAATGCATCAAATGGGTCTTTTTTCTTTGGATAGTTAACTACTCTGTATCTTTCTAATTTTGCTTTATCTGCAGCAATATCAATGGCATCTTCCAATCCGCCTAAAACATCAACTAATCCTAATTCTTTAGCATTTATTCCACTCCATATGCGTCCTTGCCCAATTTCATCAACTCCTTCAACAGTTAACCCCCTACCTTCGGCAACATGTTGTGTAAAAGTAGCATACACAGCTTCAATAGAATTTAAAATGTAGGCTTCTTCTTCTTTTTCAATCTTTCTGGTCATAGAACCAATATCGGAATGTTTATTGGTATTAACCCTGTCAAAAGTAAGCCCAATCTTATCGTTTAAAAGTTTTTGGATGTTAAATAATACACCAAATACGCCAATTGAACCAGTAAGTGTATTTGAACTGGCTACAATTGTATCAGCAGCACAGGCAATGTAATAACCTCCTGAAGCGGCATAATCACCCATTGAAACAATTAAGGGTTTGGTTTCTTTGGCAAGCTTTACTTCGCGCCATATTATTTCAGAAGCCAGGGCACTTCCTCCGGGCGAATTAACCCTAAGAACAATTGCCTTTATTTTATCATCGTTTCTAATTTCCCGTATTATTCGGGCAAGACCTGCTGCGCCAATGTTACTTCCATCACCTTCGCCCATAACAATTTCACCCGAAGCATAAACTACCGCAATTTTTTCTTTTGCCAGGCCTTTTTCATCATCATTTTTTTGTTTGGGCACTTTATTGTATTTTGATAAGGATGCAAATTCAATATCTTTTATTTTTTCAGCGCCGGTTCTTGTCTGGAGCTCAGCCAGCAATTCATCATAATATTTTAAACTGTCAACCATTCCCATATCAACACAAGATTGGGCACTATTAATCATCAAATCATCAGCAATTTGGTTTAACCGGTTTATCTCTAAATTTCTTTCTTTACCTATTTTTTTCAGCATATCGTTCCAGATGGTTCCAATAAATGTAGAAAGTTGTTCGCGGTTTGCTTCGCTCATTTTTTCCAGCATAAATGGCTCCACTGCACTTTTAAATTTACCATGCCTTATGATAACAGGCTCAATACCAAACTTTTCAAAAGCTTTTTTGAAAAACATAATCTCAGCACCCAATCCAACAAACTGCATGCCCCCTTCGGGTGTCATGTAAATTTTATCTGATATACTGGCCAAATAATAAGTTTTATGGGAATAAATATCGGCATGACTGATGATAAACTTGCCGGATTCTTTAAACTTGATTAATGCATTTCTTATTTCTTCAATAGTTGAAATACCTGCATCAATTGACGACAACTTTAAAAATATACCATCTATATTAGGATCCGTTTTTGCTTTGTCAATATTTTTGAGAATGGTGTTGAGACCAACTGCCTTTTCTAAATCCATGTTCATTAAATTCAGGTTTGCAAATGGATTTTGAGAATCATTGTCATGGATTTTGGTATTCAGTTCAAGTGCCAGAACTGTATGTTCCTTGATTTCTTCAACATCAGCGCTACCTGCAGCCGACATTATGCCAATAATTAT
>JARGGF010000330.1 GCA_029210905.1 Bacteroidales bacterium
CCCAATCCCTTTTACTCCTTTTAAAATATTTACATTTTCAGTAAGTATTGCATTTTTTAAATCGTTGGTTGATAATGAAGAAAGCATCATTCTGGCAGTATTGGACCCAATGCCAGAAACGGTAATAAGCAGTCTGAAAAGCTCTCTTTCAATTTTATCAGCGAAACCAAATAAAAGTTGTGCATCTTCTCGTACAACCTGATGCAGGTATATTTTAACCTCAGTCCCTTCTTTTAGCTGAGAATAGGTGTTTACAGATATATTTATAAAATAGGCAATGCTACCTGTGTCCATTACTGCAAAAGTCGGATTTAGCTCTACTAGTTTAGCTTTGATATATTCAAACATATATTTGACTTTGGAAATAAATATTCGGCACTAAAATAATTAAAAAAAACAAAGATTGACAATTATAATCTCTTATCAAAAAGATACTTAGCTTTTTGTCATAATTTTTTTAAGGTGTTAGATTACAAGTAATTATTATAATAGCATATCTAAGATACAGGTATCCAATTAATTGTCAGTTTTTATTACGATTTCTTTATTTTTTTTGATTATCTATTATTAAAAAAACAAAAGTTCTTATGCTAGATTTTTTTTCCTATTTTAGTATCGATTTTAAAACCTTGTACAAAGCCTTAATTGATGGGTCTAGTACAAGCAATAGTTTAAGTTATCTAATTTTTTATAATTATTATGGCTGATTAAATATCAAAAATCAAGCTTCAATGTTCACTTAATAAATAGTGGACTATTAAAACCTATAAAAATCTACACTTATGAAAATTAAAACTTTAATTAGCACATTGCTACTTCTTGTTATTGTTCCTTTTCAGACTTTTGCAAGCGAGGCAGATTTGAAAATTCCGGAAGCGATAAAAAACGAGAAAATCCTTTATTTTGGATTCCTGATCACCGTTTTGGGAATGCTCTTTGGCTTGTATAAATTCATGCAAGTCAGAAAGTTACCTGCGCATAAGTCTATGCTTGAAATAGCAGGTGTTATTTATCAGACTTGCCAGGCCTATCTTAAGCAACAGGGTAAATTTCTGGCTATTTTGTTCATTTTTATTGGAGCTGCAGTTGCCGGATATTTCGGATTTCTTGCAGTTGACCACGAAGGAAATGCTTTATTTGGTTTTGGAGGTGTAATGCTCATTTTGGGATGGACAATAGTTGGGATATTAGGATCCTACTCAGTTGCTGCATTTGGTATTAGAATGAATACCCTTGCAAATGCCCGTATGGCTTTTGCATCGCTGGAAAGAAAACCATTAAAATTATTAAAAATTCCACTGTCGGCTGGTATGAGTATTGGTGTTGTTTTAATTTGCGTTGAGCTTATTATGATGCTTATTATACTATTGCTAATGCCAGGTGAACTTGCAGGAGCTTGTTTTATCGGGTTCGCAATAGGAGAGTCGCTAGGTGCTTCAGCTTTAAGAATTGCTGGTGGGATTTTTACAAAGATTGCCGATGTTGGCTCAGATTTAATGAAAGTAGTTTTTAAAATTGGTGAAGATGACCCTCGTAACCCTGGTGTTATAGCTGATTGCACTGGTGACAATGCGGGTGATTCTGTAGGACCAACCGCTGATGGTTTTGAAACATACGGTGTTACTGGTGTTGCTCTTATCTCTTTTATTCTATTGGCTGTTGGTGGCGATGCTTTAGGATTTGATGTTGGTTTAACCGCACTCCTTCAGGTCGAACTATTAGTATGGATCTTTGTAATGCGTATCCTGATGATAATCACATCGATAGTTGCATACTGGATCAATGGAGCTATTGCTAATGCTAAATATAAAAACGTGGATGAACTGGATTTTGAAGTCCCATTAACAAGTCTGGTATGGATAACTTCTATACTTTCAATATTTGTTACTTTTGCTGCAAGTTATGTGATGATTCCTGACTTAAACGGGAATACAGATATGTGGTGGATTTTATCAACAATTATTAGTTGTGGAACTCTAGGTGCTGCTATTATTCCTGAATTTACAAAAATATTTACTTCCACTAAATCTACCCACGTTAAAGAGGTTGTTCAAGCTTCGAGGGAAGGCGGAGCTTCACTCACCATTCTATCCGGATTTGTGGCTGGAAATTTTAGTGCTTTCTGGATGGGCATGGTATTTTTTGTTTTAATGTTTACTGCCTATTTTGCCAGTACTTTTGGTTTAGGGGACCTTATGGTTTATCCATCAATATTTGCATTTGGATTGGTTGCTTTTGGAATGCTTGGCATGGGCCCTGTTACAATTGCTGTTGATAGTTATGGCCCAGTTACTGATAATGCCCAATCGATTTACGAACTTTCATTAATCGAAGAGGTTGAAGATGTTGATAATGAGATTGAAAGAGACTTTGGTTTCAGACCCGACTGGGAAAAGGCCAAGTACTACCTCGAAGCCAATGATGGTGCCGGTAATACTTTTAAAGCTACTGCAAAACCAGTGTTAATTGGTACTGCCGTAGTAGGTGCCACTACCATGATTTTTTCTCTTATTTTAATGATTAAATCTACTCTGGGCATTGAGCCGGAAACAATCCTTAATTTACTAAACCCTTATTCAATTCTTGGTTTTATTCTTGGAGGTTCTGTAATATATTGGTTCACTGGTGCTTCTACTCAGGCAGTTACCACGGGTGCTTATCGGGCAGTTGAATATATTAAACGTAACATTAACCTTGATCCGGATGCACCAAAAAAAGCAGATGTTGCTAAATCTGTTGAAGTGGTAAAAATTTGTACGCAATATGCCCAAAAAGGAATGTTCAATATTTTTATTGCGGTATTCTTTTTTGCCCTTGCATTTGCTAGTTTATCATCTCCGGCTTCAGTTGGTGGCGATAAGGCGGTAGCTCTTTTTGTAAGCTACTTAATTTCAATTGCAGTATTTGGTTTGTTTCAGGCAATTTTTATGGCAAACGCTGGTGGAGCCTGGGATAACGCTAAAAAACTTGTTGAAGTTGATTTAGGTGAGAAAGGAACCCCATTGCATGAGGCTGTTGTGGTTGGTGATACTGTTGGAGATCCTTTTAAAGATACTTCATCAGTGGCTTTGAACCCAATTATTAAATTTACTACTTTATTTGGATTGTTAGCAATGGAAATTGCGATATCTGACTCATTTAAAGATTTTGCACCTTATTTTGGTTTGGCATTTGCAGCTGTAGCCTTATATTTTGTCTACAAATCGTTTTATGGCATGCTGATTGAAAAAGGTGAGCAAAACAAATAATAAAATATAGAAATAAGTACAAGATAATTTTTATCAAAAAAATAAAGACCAGAAAACCTGGTCTTTATTTTTAAATATTATTTTACCCGATAAAAGGAGACTGAAAAACATAATCGCCCGGTGTTTGTTAGCGAAACCATTAACTTCAGGCAGCTACCAGATTGAGCCTTTCCAGAAATGAGCCCCCAAAAATATCAATAATGATGTCAATTTTTGCAGCGCATCTTCTAAAATTAATACTTAAAAGTTTTCTGTGAATTATTCTTTTTTACTGGATTATTTGAATGCTTTATATCAATTTTAAGATGATCAGTTCGAAAAGCTTTGCTTTTTTTCGAATTGTTTGCCATAAGTGGTAACATGATAATGGAAACTATTAACATTAGTTTAATTAGAACAGTTACTGCTGGTGTAGCAGTATCTTTTAATGGATTCCCCAGCTTTTCACCTTCCATTGCTCCCTGGTAAGCTAAAGATTCCTTCCCTATTGTCTCGCCATTTAAATCATAACCTTCTTCAAGAGCGTAACGGGTATTTTCAAGGGAACTTCCCATATTTGCCTGAAATATTGAAAGTATTATTCCGCTTGCAAGACTTCCAATTAGCATGCCGGCCAACATTTCTGCACCACCAAACATGGCAAACAGTGCAGGAATTGCAATTGCAATAATGCCTGGAATTAAAGTTGCCCAAATAGTGGCATATGCCGATATTTCAACGCATTGTTTATAGTCTGCATCATTTTGGGCTGCATATACTATCTCCTTTTCACCTTCGGTGGCATAGCTTAGGTCTCCATTATATTTGTCCAGAATATATTTTGCATCATCTAAATCGGGAATGTCCTTAAATTGACGCTTGACCTCAAGGACTATTTTTTTACTGATTTTTGTAACAGACAATAGCGCGTTTGAAGAGATAAGTACCGGAAGGACTGCCCCAACTATCAACGAGGCCATTATAAAGGGATTTGTCAGGTTTATTTCAAGAATGTTGGATTGCTGGATAAAAACACCAAGTATGGCAACAATTGCTAATGAAGCTCCAAGTGAAATAAAGATCCGGCCTTGCGCAAGTGATTGTATACCAGTTATTTTCATATTTCTGCTAACATCAATGCTCGTATCTTCAAGTTCATTTTTTATGGCTATACTATTTGAATTTTCAGCAATTGGCGCAAATGCATTAAAAGATACCTGCAAACCAAGGTTTCCAAAATATCCAACTGCTGCTATTCCTATGCCGTAGAATCCTGAAAAATAATATGCTCCAAGACTAACAGCTAATAATAAGGCAATTGGAAGCCCGGTAGAAATCAAACCGTTTTCCATACCTCCCAGGGCATTTCCCGATGCGCCTTTAGATGAATTGGCTATAATTTTTTCAACTGTTTTGCCATTTTTACCTGTATAAAATCTTGTTATATAACTAATTATCACAGATGAAGCGATTCCAAAAAATGCCGACCAGAATACTCCTAAGCCTTTGTAAGTTGTAATAATAAGTTCTTCATCAGTTTTAGCTGTTACATCCCATTTGGCAGGGATTAAATAAATAACAGAAAAATAAGCTGCAATTGAAAGTATGGTAGCTGCAAATACTTCGGCAATATTTATCGCTTTGCGTGAATTAGAAACCTCACTGGATCGCAAAAGGAAGTTACCTGCAATGCTTGAAAAAATGCCTATTGATACAAATACTAAAGGAAGTGCGATCAGTCCTGGATTGCTCAATTCTGAGTTTAATAAACCTGCACCTAGCAACATGCTGGCAATAATTGCCAGACCTGCTGATTCAAATATATCTGCGCTGATTCCTCCAACATGCAACAAGGTGCGTCCTGCCTCATTTGCAACTGAGGCAGCGTTGTGAAGTGATTTTTCTTTGATTCCAGGCTCAGTTGCAACTATTTCATATTCAGCAACATCTGAGCTTTTTGCAAATATTCCACCACCCAGTCTTGCAAACAGCGCTATAGAGCTGGCACCCAGAGCAAAACCGCAAATCAAACTAGATAAACTTTGCTGAATATTAATATTTTCAAGTGTAAAATTATCCTGGGTAAGTGCCAGGGTTAAAAACAAAATGACAAGCCCTATGATTATTGAAGAGGCTCCGATAATACCTATTGAAGAGGCCGCGGAAAAAGAAGTTCTAAAGCTTTCGCTATAAGATTCCTGACTACGCAAAGTAACTTTTTCATGTGCAGTGTTTGCAATTCGCATCGAAAAAAAGCCTGCCAGTGCTGATGAAATGGCACCAAGGAGCATAGAGGCTGCAATCAGTTCGTTAACATTTTCCTGTGATTTTCCATAAAAAAACAATAAGAGGCCTAATGAAACAACAAAAAGTATTAAAAATTTATATTCTACGCGTAAAAATGTATTTACAGCATTTTTGATAACTGTTGCAGTTTCTGAAATTCTTTGATTTTCAGATTTTAATTTACTCATTTTAAATGAGTTCCAGAAGCTATATGCTATGCCCAGAAACCCTGCTGCTGCCAATAAATAGAAAACGGGTTCTATTTTTATTGATGCCAGAATTATCATTTTATTTTAGATTAAGTGCAACATTCTAATTATTATAGAAAGATAAAAGTAAATATATTGCGACATATAAGCAACTACACTTGTATTTTTTCACAAAAAAGTTTAAAGTAATCAGCAACTCCGAAAAAAA
>JARGGF010000331.1 GCA_029210905.1 Bacteroidales bacterium
GTTTTTTCTGCAGTTCTAAAATTTTTCTGTTTAGAGCCATAATTGTTTTTTTAGTTAAAAAAGCCCAGTACAATTAAAAGACCGATTTGTCCGCAATTATACCATAATTTCTGCAACTTTACGAAAACGTATTGTAATAAAAAAATATAAAAATCATGTTTTAATATATAAGTCTGATTACATGATTGTTATCAAACAGTGTTTTAAAACATCTTTTCTATATTATTTTTTTACCTGTTTGAGGTATAATATTAAATATCAAATATTTATGATAATAATATTAATATATCTTCTAATTTCGAAACTCTACCTATTCACAAACCTGCTTTTCTTGGATAAAAAGGGAGTTGTATATAGAAAAAATAAAAATATACTGATATTAAAGCATATTTCGCTCCGGATTTCTATATTCTGCCGACTTGATACAATAATATTATTAACAGACTCAAGGCATTTATTATCAATTTATTTAAAGAAATAATTGACCTGAAATCCAAGAATGTCATAATTATTAAATGGATAAGATGTAAAAATGGTATTCCCTGTACTTGAAGGTCTTGGAGTATTAAGATCATTGCCCAGCCAGCTTATATTGAACTCCCTGTTCAGTGCAAAATATAAAACAAAGCGAAGCTTATTGTTTTTTGGAAAAGGATTAATACTTGTTCCAAACTTAAGTCTATACCTGTGAAGGCCATTTGGTGAAGAAGTTTCAATTATATTAAAATTATCGTCGTAATAATCAATCGGCACGCCTTTGCGATAAAAGTACAAAGCTCCCTGAACATATGGTTTTAATTTGGCCGGAAGATCGTTTTTGCGATAATTGAATTTTACATTATATTGCAATCGCGTCTGGTATTTTTCAAACTTTGGAAAATAGCTCTGGATTATAAATCTGTTAGATAACCTGAATTTTGTGCCTATATTATCATTTCTTTTTATCATTAAGTTCAAAGAATTAAATCCGGCAGTGTTCATAAAATTAGGTGAAATATCCGGATAATGTCTTTCCCACCAGGTAGCATTTCCATATTTATAAAAGGCTATTCCATATCCAAATGAAAAAGTATAAAACCTATTAATTCTATAGTTTGCTCCAAAATTAAATTGAGCCAGCCAAAAATCGTGTTTAAACGATTTCATCGAAAAAACAGAATAATTATCAATAGCCCATCTGTAGTTTATTTTTTTATTCAAATAAAAACTATAAAATGGTTTCAGTTCGTTATTAACATCTACCTGACTGTAACCAACAAAATTAGCAAGTAGAAACGCGAATAATATAATAAGGTGCTTTTTCATTTTAATTGATTTTTATCTTTAGAAATTCTGATAACTGCTGCCTTGGCCCCACTAATAATCCTTAAAGAGTATTTATCTTCGCCATTCAGAGGTTTTTTTAAATAAATATAGAATATACTTGATGTGCCAGGCGTCATTTTACTATCAGAAACAAATTCAATTTTATTAGATTTTTTTGAATTCACTTTATAAATTTTTAATTCTCCGTTTGTTAAATTAGTCAGCTTTATTCTAAGCATTGTTTCTTCAAGCATATTATAAGAAAATTCAGGTCTAACAACCACTCTAATCAGTGAAGAATCTTTAACATTAAAAGAAAAGCTTTCTTGTTTACTCATTCGAAAATAAGATTTGATTAAACCAGATTTAACAAACCTAACATCTTTTTTATCAAGTTTTTCCTGGGGGTAAAGGTCTTCCCACTTTGGTTTTGGAAACTCATTATAGAAGGCTCGAACATAAGCCTTTTGGTCTGTTTTGTATTTATAAATACGAAAAGTGTGTTGTCCAGGTGGAACTTTAATTATCTGTTGCTGCAATCTTGAGGGATCACCCTGTAAGTTTTTATTTTTCAGCTTAATATCGCTTGATAGGAGTTCCGGGATTTTTATAGTTTCAACATGACTTTTAGATCTAATATATTTAACCACAAACGGCTCAGATTTAAAGGCACTACCTTCAATTCTGACTCTAAAATTTAATGTTAACAGACCTGGGCCTAATACTTTGTACTCCGTTTTTGATTTTTCTGAAAGTGCATAGTATTTATAATCTTTCTTACCCGATAAAATCACTGTCGCAACTGATTTATCCGGGAAAATTTCTACTTTTTTTTGGGCAATCGCCTCAAAGGTAATCAGCAATAAGCTTAAAATAATTAATTTTCTATTCATTTTATTAGTCCTCTTTTTTTACAATTTTATTTCCAAGTGCATTCTGTTTCTTGTCAAAAATGATAATTCCAACTATGATAAATACCAAAAAAGCAGTAGCCCCAAATACATACCTTAAATCATACTTCAAATCATAAAACAATTTCCCCTCACCAGGCGACGGAAGTGGCACAGGATCAAGTGGAAGATTATATTTATCCAAAAGATAAGCGATGTGTTTCATATTAATTAGAGGTACATTTCTTGAAGCCATCTCAAACATTACCCCTATTTTATCAGGGAATAGTTTAAGTTTAATATCTTTAAATAGTCCTGAGGGCAGATCATTTGAATTCTTTGTACTACCCAGGCTTGCTATGCCACCACCAATATTAATATATAGTTTTATTTTTTTTCTTTTTTCTTTTTCATATTGATCGAAAATATCCATTCTCGCCGAGATATTTTCGGCAAGCGATTTTCCATTAATAAAAAAGATATTATTTCTTTCAATAGCTTTATACACAAGTTCTCTCCCTTCAGGACTTAAAGTCCTGCCAATATCATCATTGGCACCTATAGAAGATGCTATTATCTTGTTTGTGAGTAAACCTCCCTTAATCAGACTTGATTGCATGTCAAGATAGGTGTATTCAGGATCATTTGCCCCCCACGAAGAAGAAGTAACTGAAGCAATATAACTAACATCCAGCCCTAATACTTCTGCAGCAGACAAAGCTGCAATATTTAGTGCAGGAAATGAGCCAGTGGCTCCAATAGCAATATGATCTCCTTTTTTAAGATTGGCTTCTTTAAACAATTCTACTAACAGAGCTGCAAAATTTGGATTAACGGTACTCAGCTTTATAGGTAAAGCGCCTCTTCCTGAAGTTATTGCAGAATATCTTGTGCCAATAATCCGGGTATCATTTGGATCATTTATGTTATCAACTGAAACCTCGTCTTTGAAATGGGTATTTTTTAAATATTCAATACAGTTCTCCATTAAGTTGGCCGCAGCCAATTTTTCCTGAAAATACGGTTCGGTGTATTCATTTTTTGAAAATTCTACAAGGGTCATAAGTCCAATTGCAATTAAGGCTAAAATTGATAGAACCATTGTAGAACGGATAGATATATCTTTCATGCCAAATTCATTATACTTGTTTCAAAATTTACCAAAAAAATTTGGGTAAGATTAGGTTTGATTAAATAGTTGTTTTAGATGCTTTTTTTAATGTAAATTTGGAATAGTCTGCCCATTAAATACTATAATTACTGTTAATCTGACAAGAATTGAAATAATTGCCAACATCGACATTGTTTTTATAAAACCCTGTTTTACAGACCAGTGAGCTATCAACCCTGGTACAACCCATCCAACTGCTGACAATTCAAGTGTATTCTGGGAGACATTAAAATACATTAAATGATGCGATAATATGGATAATATTGTTCCAATCAACAGAGCAACCACCATCTGTCTTCTACCAAATATAAATACATACTTACTGATGATTTTGATTATCAGAAAAGTTAAAAACGCAATTAATATCAGACCAATTAATCGATCTGGTTCTCCCAGCTGAAGGGCAATATAACCGGGTACAACAATCCCCCCGGCAGCCATACCAAAAGCTTCAACAAAAAACAAAGAAAGTACAATCCCAATGGTTACTGCTAATTCAATCATAATTAAATATTTCTATTTTGTAATTCAAACTGTTTAACAAATTCTGCCCCTCCTGCGCCCATATTTCCAAATGCAATCAATACTGATTCTTCCTCTAGTTTTGGAATCATATCAGATAACTGCATTTTAGAGTCTTTCTGACCAATTAACAACATTTTATTCCGGGGAATCCCGGCTTTTATGCCCATATTTTTTACTAATTCAACATTTTCGCCAATTAAAAAAATCTCATCAAATGAAAGATTTGATACTGCATTTATTAATTGTTCAGAACGTTCTTTTCTATCCCGCCTAGAATTTAGAATAATCACGTACTGTTTATCATCACCCTCCATTTTCCTAATGTTGTTCCATAATATTACTGATGATTCAGGATCATTTGCAGCTAAAGCGTTATATAAATTCACATTTTTGCCTTCTATTATTATGGTATATTTTCTTAATGCTCCTTCGTCTGGAATGGTGTTTTTCATTGATTTTAAAGCCAATGCCCTATCTACTCCGAGATTTCTACAAATGGATAAGGCAAGAGCAACATTTTCCGGATGTTCAAAATAGGTAAACCCTTCCATATCGGTTTCTGAAATTTCATTACCATCTGTTGCAGTCACTTCAGTTTTTAATTTACCTGCTTTTTCAAGCAAAAAATCCAACATTCTATCTTCTGCAGTAAATAATTTCGCATTCCGCGGGATAGTACCTGACAAAGCTTCTGCAACATTTTCAAGTCGTGGTCCCATTACATCCAAATGATCCATTCTAATATTTGTAATGACCCCATGTGTTGCCTTTATCATCTGATGTTCGGTAATTTTCTGGAAATTAGGTTGTAACGCCATACATTCTATTAAAAGCACATCAGATTTATTGAGCGAACAAAATTTTACAATCTTTAATTGTTCAAGGATGTTTGCTTTCTCTTTTCTATGTACAATCACCTCGGTACCATTATTTAAAATCATTCTGGGAAAAGTACCTGTAACTTTCGTGATGGTATTATATCCGCCAGCCCTAAGACCTGCCCCAATTAGCCTAGTTACACTTGATTTTCCCCTTGTGCCATTTACATGGATACGTATAGGTATCGTATTTAAATATTTATGATGTTGTTTGTATTCAAAAACTCCATAGATAATCATACTTATTGTAATAAGTGAAATAATTATTAAACTACTCATTTCTATATTTTAGAATTGTTCTATTATTATCGTATTAACCACTATTTATCTTATAATCAATAGATTACTTCGCATTAATAAATTAAATTGTTAAACAGACCCTTAAGTCACACAAAACCTGTAGCCTCTATACGTTATCTAATTCTTATTCTCCTTTAAGTTTTAAAAAAGACTAGAATGGACAAGAAAGACATACAACTTGACAGGGTATTGATTTTTTTGGTTAAAAACATGGGTTAAAATGGTTCTTTATCTAGACAATCAAAAATTCTAAAGGTTGCACAAAGAGTCATTCTTTTTTAATATAAATAATTAATCGCCTGTTTATAAAGACATTATAATCAAATATTTGAGTATTTATCTCACAGATGCCAAATAAAGGAAATGTTACTTATTAAAAAAAGATAAATTTGTATTAAAAAAAACAAGTCATATGAAAAAGATTGTATCAATTATAATAGTATTATTGATACCATTTGCAAATTTTTCACAAGCTAAAAAGCTGAAAAAGTATGGTTTAAGTGGGGTCAACATACCTAGGGGAGTTAAAGTTGGTGAAAAAGCCCCAACTTTCAAGGCGGTAGATCAAAATGGCTTTTTAATTGATTTAAATTCGATGTTGAGGGATGGTCCTGTGGTTTTAATTTTTTACAGGGGATATTGGTGCCCTTTTTGCAGTAAAGCATTAAAAAATTATGCCGATTCAATTAATTTGGTTACCGATAAAGGAGTCTGGTTCATCGCTGTTTCACCAGAAACTACCCTGGGAGTTTCAAAAACAATTGAAGAAACAAATCTGAGGTTTTCAGTAGTTTCGGATCAGGATGAAAAAATTATGCGTGCTTATGATGTGGCATTTGATGTTTCCCTTGAATATCAGAA
>JARGGF010000332.1 GCA_029210905.1 Bacteroidales bacterium
GTGCATCGCCTTCGGCAAGCCTTGCGCCTCCGCTAAAGCTTCAGCGGCACGCGGATGGCGACCGAAGGTTTTAGTGGCAATTTTTCTTTTTTTGAATTTTTAGACGCCCTCTTATATGAAATTTTAAAATCTTTATAGAAACTAATGGATTATTTATTGAAAAATTTCAATATTTTTTCCAGTTTATTGTCAAGCTCTTTGTTCATTTGTTCAAAATCAGCTGCACTAAGCAATTCGCCTTTGCTGCTGACATAAAATTTTATTTTGGGTTCTGTTCCTGAAGGACGAACAGTTATTTTGGTTCCATCTTTTAAAACAAACTGCAGCACGTTTGAAGACGGCAACTCAATTTTTTCAGATTTATTATTTTCCATATTTAAAGATATGCTTTTTTTGTAATCTTTAACAAAAGTTACTTTTGAACCATTTATTTCAGTTGGAGGATTTTCCCTCAAATCATGCATTATTTTTAAAATTTCCTCTGCACCTTCTTTACCTTGTTTTTCAAGGTTCATTAGTTTTTCTTTGTAAAACCCGAACTCGACATAAATGTCAATCAATAATTCGTACAATGTTTTATCCTGATCTTTTGCCCAGGCTGCAGCTTCGGCTATTAAAGCACAGGCCATCACAGCATCTTTATCCCGTACAAATTCGCCAGCCAGATATCCATAACTTTCTTCGCCACCACCTATGAAATGTTTTTTACCCTCATTTTGTTTGATAATATCTGCAATAAATTTAAATCCGGTTAAAACATCAAAATGTTCAACGCCATATTTTTCGGCGATATCTGTTAACAAATCAGAAGTAACAATAGTTTTTACAATATATTCTTTGTTTTTTAATTTACCAAGCTCTTTCCATCGTCTAATGAGATAATAAATTAATATTGCTCCTGTTTGATTCCCATTCAACAGTAAGAACTTACCATCCCTGTCCCTAACAGCAATTCCTACACGATCTGCATCAGGATCAGTAGCCATAACAAGTTCTGCATTAGTTTCTTCCGCCTTTGACAATGCCATCTCCAGTGCATCAGCATTTTCAGGATTTGGCGATTTTACTGTGGGGAAATTGCCATCGGTAATATCTTGCTCCGGAACGTTGATAATATTTGTAAATCCATACTTTTTAAGAACTTTTGGAACCAGATCAACGCCTGTGCCATGAATTGGAGTAAATACTATTTTCATATCCTTGTTCCTGTTCACAGACTCAGGTGATAAAGAAAGCGATTTTAGCTGTTCCAGGTATATCTCATCAAACTCTTCGCCCACCATTTCGATATTTTCTTTCACTGGCTTAAATTGCACTTGCGAAGGATCAGTAATTTTTCTAACTTCATCTATAACCTTTGTATCATGTGGTGCTATTAACTGGGCACCATCATTCCAATAAGCTTTAAAACCATTATATTCTTTAGGATTATGCGATGCCGTAATTACCACACCCACCTGACATTTAAAAGCCCTGATGGCAAATGAAAGTTCAGGGGTTGGTCTGAGACTTTCAAAAAGAAAAACATAAAAACCATTTGCTGAAAAAATATTGGCTACAGTTTTTGCAAATAAACGGCTGTTATTTCTGCAATCGTGTGCAATGGCAACTTTTGGAGTTTCAATATCTTTGAAATTGATTTTTATATAGTTAGCCAGACCCTGGGTAGCCATTCCTACAGTGTAGATATTCATGCGGTTAGTTCCGGTTCCCATTATACCTCTTAACCCGCCGGTCCCAAATTCCAAATCTTTGTAAAAAGCTTCCGTCAAAGCTTTTTCATTGCCTTCCTTTAAAAGAATTTCAACTTCTTTTCTGGTGTCTGCATCAAAACTGTCTGTGAGCCAGTTTTTGGCCTTTTCTACAACACTTATGCTCATTTTATGTTTTTTGAATTAACTAATTTAACTTAATGGTGGTAAAGATAGGAAAAATCTATAAATCAATTTGAAGAAAAATCAATTTATCTCCAGATACAAATCAGTATTCATGCGCTAAAAGAAGGATGAATGGATATTTTAAAAAATGCATTTATTAAGTTTAAAATTATGGCCAGCATTCATCTCAATTAAATAAAAATGTTTATGTATTTATTCTCTTTTCCACCTTTCCAGATTGATTGTATTTTTTATCATCGCCTTTATTTGATGACATATTTAAAGCTTAATATTAACAGATTTTAAGTATTTTATCGAAATATTAACAAGATTATAAAAACAAATGTTAATTTAAACTTAGATTTATATTAATAATTTGTGAATAAAGCAGTAATTTTGTATTTCTGAATAAATCACTAACTTAGTAGAAATTTCTTTAGTAAAGCTTCAAACAGCTAAGTACATATATCAGATAGAAATACTCATTATTTTTTATAGCTTTTTTTATGGTACCAATATTAGAAACAGATTACGCAACACTAACGCTTGATCAGGAAAGAGACGTATTGAAATTAGTCTGGAAGATGGATTGCACAAGCGAAACCTATCGTTTTATCTATGAAAACGTTTTGGACTTATTTAATAAAACAAAGATTAAATTTTATGTGGCTGATATCCGAAAATTGGTCATGGTAGCACCGTCGGATAGAATCTGGTTACAGGAAGACGTAATTCCTAAATTATTTGATATGGGATTGCTTAAAATAGCAGCCATTGTTGATGGAGATGTTTACATTCAACGACATATTGCACACATTAACAAAGCCATTGAAGATGCCAAACCCATAAAACAATTTGGAAATCTTGATGAGGCACTTAAATGGTTTGCTGGATAAAAATATAAAAAGCTTGACTATTTTGTCAAGCTTTTTAACTTTACCCTAATAAACTTTTCTTACAGAATCAATTACAGTTCCATCCACCCATTTAATAACCGCTACAACTTCTTCGCCAAGCGTTGGTTTTTCAGGTTTTCCACAAATTTTTTCGGCTTCTTCCTTTAATTCATGGATAGTTTTAATTGGCAGCCCTGAACCTTTTACTTTTTCTAATAAATCTTTACGCAGAGGATTGATTGCAATACCGCGTTCGGTTACAATCACATCAATTAATTCACCGGGTCCGCACAGTGTAGTTACCTCATCACGAATTACAGGGATACGATCTCTAAATAAAGGTATTGGTAAAATCACAGTTTTGGAAAATAAACAATTCTGCCATCCACCAATGCCATGCAATAATAAGCCATCGGAATGAGTAACTACATTCCCGTTAAAGTTAACGTCAACTTCAGTTGCACCAAGAATTACTACATCTAATATTCCTGCAAAATTACCTTTGCTATGGTAATTATAGCTGGTGAAAGGACTGGTCCAGACATGTCCTTTGTTTTCGCCCATTGAACGAACGCCCTCTAAATCAAAGGTTTGCCCATCAAGAATATAGTCAATGAGTCCTTCTTCAAGCATTTCAACCAGGTATTTATTACTGCCACCACGTGCAAAGCGGGCTTTTATACCACGTTGCTTCATGATTTCTTTAAAATAAAGGCTAACCGAGAGTGAAGTACCTCCTGCGCCTGTTTGAAAAGAGAAACCATCATGAATAATTCCGGTAATGTCGCAAAATTTAGCGGTCATTTCGGCCAGTAATAACCTGTCAGGACTTTTGGTAATTTCGGTGGTTCCCGAGATAATTCTTTCAGGAATACCCACTTTATCCATCACCACAGTATAATCAACG
Source organism: Bacteroidales bacterium (assembly GCA_029210905.1). Taxonomy (GTDB): domain Bacteria; phylum Bacteroidota; class Bacteroidia; order Bacteroidales; family NBLH01; genus NBLH01. The sequence goes on from JARGGF010000332.1 coordinate 3,681, forward strand.
TGATTGCCCTGAATTTGCCAGGGGATACATGGGAATGGAACCATATTATCGGTTACAACAATCACTTTATCAGCATATTGCGAATCTGCCAATGCAAAACCCAGTAGCCCACTTGCTGATGGCCCATAAATACCGTTTGCATTGCCAAAAGGATCTGCTGTTCCTGCCCCAATCACAGCAATATCAATTTTCACCTCACCATCCTGCACTGCCTGGTAACGACCACCATGCGAACGGAGTACTGCTGTTCCTTTCATTTTTCCTTCGGAGCAAAACCGGCCTAAAGCACCGTTCATACTACCTTCAATCCGATTAATGGTGCCATCTTCAAGGTATTTAATAAGTGGCTCATGGCATGGGAAAGATGCAGATGGAAACCATCGTAAATTTTTCACCCCTAATTCTTTGGCAATATCAAATATCTGATTTGCGATTAAATCACCATTCCGGAAATGATGATGGGTTGAAATAGTCATGCCATCCTTCAATCCGGCTTTGATGAGGGCTTCTTTTAAAGAGGCAACAGTTTTATTACCATCCAACGGATAATCAGTGTTTGAGGGTATTTTGGGTGCATGTTTATTTCCTTCTGGCTTATATTTGCCAACTCCCTGAAAAGGAATTTGTTTTTCACCATTAATTTCGGTTGGCACCATTCGGCCTATTGCGTTTTTTACTAATTTCATAGCTAAAAGAATTATTAATTTTTTGTTTTCCAATCCTTGTCAATCAGTCCTAAATTAACTGCTAACCTGATAGTAGTTTCAGCCCGTTTTACAACAGGGGCATCAATCATTTTTGTTCCAATGGATACTACACCCAAACCTTTTGCTTTGGCATCATCAAATGCTAAAATAATTTTCTGTGCTTTTTCTATTTCTGCTTTTTCAGGTGCAAAGTTTTCATGAATTACCGCAATTTGCCGTGGATGGATGCAGCCCATGCCTTCAAAGCCCAATGATTTTGAATTTTTCACATTATCTGCAAGGCCTTCCATGTTGGCCACATCAGAATATACCGAATCAATGGGTTGGATTTTTGCAGCTTTACAAGCATTCACAATCCTTGTGCGGGCATATAGTGACTCTCTTCCATCTTGTGTTCTTTGTACACCCAAATCTGCTGTGAAATCCTCAAGTCCAATAGCCAATGCTACAACATTTTCTGAAGCAGTGGCAATTTCAAAGGCTTTTTCAACGCCAAGTGCACTTTCTATTATGGGCATGTAATAAACCGGATAAATTACATTGGCATGTATTTTCAGCTTTTCAATCTCCTGATCAACTTGTTTAATCTGATCAGCACTTTCACATTTGGGTATCAAAATCAGGTTCACATTGTGGGGAATGATAAATTTCAAATCATCCAAACCTCTTGGCAATTGATTGATGCGTACCATTCGTTCTGCGCCGTAAAAATTAATGGCCCTCAAGGCATTTCGCACCATAAAAGAAGCTTCCAGCTTTTTGTCTGGTGCTACAGCATCTTCTAAATCAAGGATAATTCCATTTGGCTTATGTATACCCGCATTAATCATCATGCTGGGAGTATTCCCGGGCAAATACAATCTTGAAAAACGAAATTGTTCTTTTTTTGAAACACTTTTGTTTTCTTCAATCAAATCAGGAAGCCACTCTTTGTCTGTTGTAATTACCTGTTTAACAGCATGTTCTATACGCGCCATCATCACTAAGGGCAATGCACCTTTGTCTTCAACAGTTAATTTTGCATGTTTAATTTCAAAAAAATCAAAGGCTTTCTGGCAGAGCGCTCTAATCGACTGACCATACAAGCTTTCCACCTTACTTTTGATATCAAGCTCAAGTCCTCCGCCTTTTTTCAATTCAAGGGTGATGTAACAATCTGACCTTACTTTATCACCAAGGTTTCCAGATGATACCGGTGTGTTATACTTTTCCATATTTTGTGTTTTAAAATATCTCGGTTTTGCCTAACAAAAGTAGCAATGAATCATGGATTTATCTTACAAAATTGAGGAAAATTATATGATAGTTGTCAGGGTTTTATCATGTGTTGGAACTTGATATATTGTATATTGGTGTATTTGAACTTGGTGTATTAGTATATTGTAAATTGGTGTATTTGAACCTGGTGTATTAGTATATTGTAAATTGGTGTATTTGAACTTGGTGTATTAGTATATTGTAAATTGGTGTATTTGAACTTGGTGTATTAGTATATTGTAAATTGGTGTATTTGAACCTGGTGTATTAGTATATTGTAA
>JARGGF010000333.1 GCA_029210905.1 Bacteroidales bacterium
AAAATTTGAATTTATATTTGGTAACTTTTCAAGCATATTAATTATCATTTCCCAACTCACAATGTCTACATTATGAGCCTTCAGGTAGGCTATTTCAGCATAACTATTAGGTAATATGAAAATAAGCCTTTTGTATTTATCTCTACGGACTTCAGAATTCAGATAATTTAAATATCCTAATGGTTGGTTTTTTGTCAATTTTGTTGAGGGAAAAACTTTAACTTCAAATAAAAATTCAATTTCAGGAGTTGATAAAATAATGTCAGGCTGGCCAAATTGACCTAAATTAATCTGTGTTGTAAAATCTTCATATTCAACACTAATTTCATTTACATTTATTAATAATTTGAGAAAGAAATATCTAAAATCGTCATATTTCAAAAAATTTGTAAATAATTCAGTAAAACAGTTCTCATTCTGAATTGTATTTATAAAGATATTAGCTTTATTATTCATTTTAATTACAAATTCAAGTCTGGGAATCTATTTTATTTCTTTAGTGTTCTGATTGGCTATAACGGTCTAGGCTATGTGCAGTAAGGGATTGCGGGCTACTTTTCTGTCCACCGACACGAAATTTTTATGCGGGGAAGAATGCTTGAATTACCACTGAAACCCTTATTGCATATAGCCTTTGTTATGGGGTCGTTGTTTTTTTATTCTTTAAATGGTAATGTTGACCTATATGATATTGGTAATTCGTCAAGTCTGTCATGTAATTTCCTAATGTCTTTTTTAAATTGATTTATTTGTCTAATAGAGCTTACAATTTCTAAAAAAACATCTTCTGTTTTTGGAATTGGGGCGTAAAGTTTCAAAAATTGTTCTTCTTTAAATCTAGCTCTACTTTCTTTAGTTGAACCAGTTGTTAGTCTATTTATTAATGCAATGACTTGTGGACTAACAAAATAAAATGCTAAATATTCAAGCAAATCATCTTTTTCGTATCTGTCAAATTTTAAAGTGAAAGTTGGAAACTCTCCAGAAAAAACTCCACCTGCATTTTCATTTGTTGTATAAGCAAATGAGCCGTTATGGGCAAACAATCTACTATAAACAAACCAACCAGCCTTAACTTGATTTAATCGTTTCGCTTTAATTATTGAACCACTGGCAGGTTCTTTTTTAAAAACGCCATTGCCTTTTCCACTAACTCCTAATCTTTCATATTCTTCATCTGATTTTATTGATATTATGTTTTTAATTGGAGAGAAGATTTTTTCAGCTTTTATAAAATCAAATGCACTTCTGTCAAATACTTTTTGCATTGACATTTGAATATTAACAATTTGCTTTCCAAGTATATTAATTTCATTTAATAAATTTTCTGATACAATATTTGGAAGTTCTATTGTGGAATCTTCATTTACTGGGATATATCTTTCAGCGTCTAATCTTGCAGAAAGCGAATCAATTTTTACAATCTTTGAATATTTGAAAATATGTTCGTGATTCTTATCTTTTAATGAGTTTCTAAAATCGAATAAAATGTCGGGTAATTGATTGCCTGTAATTTGCAAACCAGTTGGAGCATACCCTGTATTAGTACAAACAGCCATAAAGATTTCATCTGATATTTCATGATTCGGCACTAATTTACGCTTAAGAATAACTGCCGAAGTTTTTACAGAAGCACTGTATCCTTGAAATGTTTCTTTATTAAGTCCAATAACTGCTAATACATTAGCTTCCTTTTGGATATATTCTCTCACATAAGCGTTTCTATCTCCGTTTAGGATACCATCAGGTAAAATAAATGCAACAATACCAGTTCCTTTCTTTACGAGATTTAAACAACGTTCAATCGCCAAAATTTCTCGGCTTTGAGAACTTCTGCCGTCACCGAGACTAAATGAGTCTAAAATTGCTTTGTCAGTTTCATTTGCACCAAATGGAGGATTTGTAAAACATATATCAAACTTTTCTTCAAATATTTTGCCTTCTACATTTATAAAACCATCATGTTGAAAAACGCCTGTATTTCCATCACCATGAACTATCATATTCATTTTACAAGCCTGTGAAGTTCTTGCCTTCCAGTCAGTCCCAAATAATGATTCGTCTGATAATACTTTTTTCCATTTTGATTTCTCTTCATCTGAAAAATCATTTAATCTAATTTTCTCACTTACTTTTTCAAAAGCATAAATTAAGAAACCCCCAGTTCCACAAAATGGGTCAACTATTTTCTCCCCAATTTTTGGGGAAATAGCTTCTACTAAAAACTCAACCACATTTCTCGGAGTGAAATATTCGCCAAGACCACCAGTAAAAGTGTCACCAAGAAAGTATTCAAATGCTTCTCCTTTTACGTCAAAATTTGTAAGTGTTAAATCATAACTTTCAAAAATTGCAACAATATCTTTTATCGTTCTGTCTTTAAGTTTTATTGTCGTATTTTCGGGGAATAAATCACGGAATCCTTTTACTTTTTGAATTTCACTGAATTGTTGCTGTACAATGTTTACGTTTAATTCTTTTAGTGTTTTTTCATAAATTTCAGAGGTAAATCTATTTGAAGATTTATTGTATTGTTCTTCATACATTTTAGCAAACAATATTTTTGATAGCTCGTCAAATGCTTGAATAGGGTCGTAGCCTTCATTATTTCTAATTATGTTATGACACTTTTTCAATAAGTCCTTAAAAGTTGAAACATCGTCAATTGTAAATAATTCTTTTGTAGCTTCTTGTCTTAATACTTCTTGAATATTTTTGCTTAAAACTGCACTTACAAAATCTGCTAATATTTCTTTTCTTTTTGGAAGTTCTTTAATTCTTGATTTATCTAATGTTTGATATACTTGTATATTGTTTCCGTTTGTCAAAACAGCAATTGGAGCAATTTTTGGTAAAAGCCTTGCGTAACTTATTACTTGGTCTCTTCCTTCTTTAGATAAAATTTCACTTGGTGATTTTGTGTCAACAACAATTAGGGGGGTTTCGAGTTTTTTGTCAGTATATACAACAATGTCAGCAAAAATAGATTTTGTTTTACGTCCTTCGTTTATTTTAATCGTTTTCTCAAACGCCATAAACTCCCTTTTATATCCAAGGCTTTCAAGCCAAGGAAGTACTAAGTGGACTTTAATTTCTTCTTCGTTGTTGTATGTTCTCATTTTTTCCATATAAAAATTATCCGCAAATTTACAAAATTAATGTTCAAAGTACGTGTCAAAATTTCCTATATTTAAAATCTTTACCCTGTCAGTTTGCAGGATTTTACAATGCCCCATAACGGGTGGCGGTATGAAATCGTTGGGGATTGCGGGCTACTTTCCTGTCCAGATACACCGAACTTAATGCGTGGCAGAATGTTTGAATAACCACTTAAACCCCAATGTTTTATACCGCGTGTTGTAGGTCGTTTTTATTTCATCTCAGGTGTTTTCAGTTTCAAATATGTACATTTAATTATCTCCGTTTGTGATAATTCAATCAATTGTAATTCCTTATCTTTTGCTTTCCATTTTGTTTTGGTCATAATAGTTAATTCAACACTATCATTCATTCTTGGTGGTACTATCACATTATCAAAATCAGTCCAGATACTAATTTGGAGAATTTCTAATCCAGACAAATCACAATTATGTTTATCGAAATGCTCAGGCAACCAGGCAATGTAATCATTCATTAACTCCCTACTTTCCTTTGAATCAGCATTTTTTGGTTCAATTGTCTTTTTTAAGAAATCGAAATCAGCTTTTGGCTCAATTCCATTATTATTCAAATCAATCAAAACATTTTTGGCAAGTCGACCACTTTTCATGTAGTCAATACTCATAAACGAATGAGTAAAGTTGTGTATCGCTGATTTATAATTCTTATATTTCATGAATCATTTTTATTTTCTCTGCAATCTTTGTCAAGTCAGAATCTGGAACATCTATTTCCATTGAGTCAGTCATGTAATTTTTGATTGCATTTTTAATATCCTTTACAGTTCCTTTGTTTCTTAAGGTCGAAAAAGCAAGAAAATTAATTGAATCATATTCATCATCCACGATATCAGCTACTCCAATCGGGTCCCAATCATTTAAAATCTTGCGGATTTTGTCAAAATCGGTTTGCAACTCTTTTATTAATTGTTCTTTTTCGTTGTTAACCAATCGGTTATTTGTTTTCAGATAATCAACGGTTTGGTGAATAATATTTAACAAAAATCCAAAATAGGTTCTATTATTTCCTTGGAGTTCTTTTACAACGGTTTTTAAATCAGCAAAACACCTTCTTAATATCTTAAAATCTGGTGGAGTTAAATGACCTCTATTACCAATAAATTTATCAACTAATCCTGCAGAATCAGTATCTAAAAGAACAAGTTCAATTCCTAAAATTTCCTCTCCTTTTAAATCTTTAGGATACGGTAATTCTAGAAACTCCTCATATTTGTTTTTTATGTTATCCATTTGTTACGTAGTCTGTCTTAAATGCCCTACAACATCTGACTAAAGTGAAAAGTAAGTTTATCTATCTTATGCATTTGATGAAAAGGTAATTTTATCACGCCATTTTAGGCTGCTAAATGCACCTTTTAAAAAAAACACTCTACATAGCCAGTCTTTACCCAATAAAGATAAAATTAATATTTAATATATCCCGTTTAATTTCAATATTTTAATTATATGGGTGCTATCCAGGTCTACGGCTTAGGTGCTTGTTTATTATCCATGATTTGGTATGTTTGTCCTTGCTTCTGCTGTACCCGGTGGTATTAACAAAATATAATGCTGAGCAGTTCAACATGCTCACTTTATCACTTGTTGAAGCAAACAAATACACTAATAACCAATACAACAATATCCAATACCACAATATTCAATATTCATTTGAAGTCCAAATTAACGAAACGATCTCTTGCCCAAAGGGAAAAATAAAGTCACAAAACTAAGTAGCCTCCCTGCATAACTGGAATAGCCGGGGTTATTAACACCCCGTCCCTGCCGCATTATTACAGCAGGTTCGGGGTGTCTCTCTAAAACTACTTATCGAAAACTCAGTCCTGGGTTTTTGGCGCTTCTGTGGTGTTATTGTTTTCCCCATTTTGCGACTTTCGGTGGCTTGGCCTGTATATAAGGTTTTTCGCCGACATATATTTCATATAAAAATCGGGATCCCTGCGCTTAAACAGGTTGATTAGTTTATCAAGGTGGTTCTTTTTTAACAGGTTGCCTTCTTTAAACAGCAATTTAAGATTTTGTGTCTGGTTACTCTGCGTTATGGTCCCATGGCGGGGTACATCAATGTCTTTTTTCAGCCGGGCAAGCAGGCCGCTCATTTCTTCCAAATCGGCAGTACTGATGCCGTACCGGGCTAAATCTTCTGCACTCAGCTTTATGGCTTCGCTGTGGATTAAGGTGCCCACATCAACAACTTTTGCCTGCCGCATTTTATTTAGCGTGTGGTAGCTGAAATTAATGGTTTCGTAAAGGCTGTTGTTGCCTTTTTCCAAAGCATACGATTGCAGCGCACCCGCTATTTCTGATAATATTTGTACCAGCTCATTTTTTAGCCGGTTTTTATCAACTGTATATCCACTTAGGTCTTTTTCCTGTTCTATCGAAATACGGTCAATTTCGGCCAGGATTTCTTTAAGGCGTTCAATTTTTGCTTCAAATTCAGGAACCTGTGCAACGCTGCTGGCAGCTTTAATGGCTTCGAGAATAATAAGCCGATAAATTTCCAATTTTGCTCTTTGATAATTAGTCATAAACTTTGATTTAAAGGGTCCACCAGATTATTTTATTTCTCCATCCCCATGCTTTTGCGATAAAGCAATTAAAACAATTTTGGTTTTCCGGGTTAAACAATAAATAGTTAAATATTAATATCTTTTAGTTATGAGTCCGCTTGCGGGTTGGTTATTTGTTATTGGTTATTGGTTATTGGTTATTAGGCATTAGATATTAGATATTAGACAATT
>JARGGF010000334.1 GCA_029210905.1 Bacteroidales bacterium
AATATCTCTATTATTTAGCAACTCACTTAAGATGATGCTACCACCAACCGATGGATAAAAATAAGATCGGTCAGCTGAAGGCAAAGTAGAAGATACATCATTACGTGCTGTAATGTCAAGGTAAGCCCAGTCATTATAGGAAAGTGAAACCGTTCCATATAGAGATCTTATTTCTTTTTCAGTTCTTGTAAAGGTAGCTTCACGGACAACTCCATTAGAAACTGCATAAAAATCAGGAACAACAAGACCCTGAGCCTGAGCTAATTGATTTGCAGTTTTCAAGTTCATAATATTCCCACCAAAAGTGAATACTCCTTTTAAATCTCCAAATAATTTACCTTGTGCAGTCAACAGAAAATCAGCATTTTGTTCATAGTAAGTGTCTTGTATTGCTCTGTAATCTCCGGTCATTCCTTCCGTAAACCAATAAGGAGTACCTGTTGCCAACTGGTCCTGGTATAATGTATTTGAATAATCGAGACCATAACGAATTTTAAGATTTAGCCAGGCTGTAAAATCATACTGCAAAGAAGCAAATCCCATTAGACGGTTCTTCTTATCAATATTTGTATTTCTGTAAGCAGACCAGTATGGATTTCTTGACATTCCACCGTATTCTGAAATATATGAAGCTGGAGAACCATATTTTTCAAAAGCATAGTTAAATTCTTCGTATTCAGTATAATCACTCATTGCTACACTGCGCGGCATTAACAAATAGTTAAGGAAAATATTATCAGGGTCACTTGCAAGTTTAATTCGATTTTCAGTTGATTGTCTTAAATAATTAATTTTTGCATCCGCTGATAACTTTCCCCATTTCCCGGTTGTTCTTAAATCAAAAGATGTTTTTGAAAAATCACTATTAGGAACTATTCCCTTATTATCCATTCGGGTAAGACCAAGTCTCATAGAGGTTTTTTCAGTGCCTGCACTTAATTCTAGACTATTTGTACTGGTAACACCGGTTCTTAAAAAGTCTTTATATAAGTCATTTCCTGCCGGGGAATAAGCCTTAGTACCCATCAATGCTTCTACACTAGAACCATCCATTTTGCCTCCCCAACTTCCTGGAGCTGTTACATCAAACACGCCATTTGTGCCTTGACCATATTCATTTTGAAAATCAGGAACTTCCATTGGATTTTCAAATGTTAAGTTCGTGTTGAATGAAACACCAAGGCCTTTGCCAGATTTGCCAGTCTTAGTAGTAATCATAACTACGCCGTTACCAGCCCGGCTACCATACAAGGCAGAAGCGGCAGGGCCTTTTAATATCGAGATAGTTTCAATATCATCAGGAGATATGTCAGAAATACCAGATCCTCTATCTACATTCCGGTTTCCCCAATAATCATCAGTCCCTCCGGTAGAACTGTTTATTGGAACACCATCAACGACAACCAGTGGTTGATTATTTGCTCCTATTGAACTGGTTCCCCGAATAATTATTCTCGATGAGCCTGAAGGTCCCGTAGAAGATTGTCTTATTTGAAGACCGGATATCTTTCCGGAAAGAGAATTGATAACATTAGGATCACGATTTTCATTCAAGCCTTCGCCCTTCAATTCCTGCATGGAATAACCTAGCGCTTTTTTTTCTCTTTTTATGCCTAAAGCTGTAACCACAACATCATCAATCATTTCATCAGAGATCTCCAAAACAACATCAATCGAGTTTCTACCTGCTAATGAAATAGTTTGCTCAGCATATCCTGTGAATTTAAACAGAAGTGATCCATCATCTGACGGTACCGTAATACTATAATTACCATCCATATCAGTTATTGTTCCAATCGTAGTACCTACAACTAAAACATTTACACCTGGAAGGCTTGAGCCGTCTGTGGCATCAGTAACCTTTCCGGTAATTGTACGCTCCTGGGCATACAAGCTGCTACTTATTGCCATAAGGCAGGCAAGTGCAGCAATCACAATTTTTTTCATAAACATAAAAATTTAGATTAAAACTAGATCAATAAAATAAAGCCACGACCGCGCTTTGTATGCTAACTATATATAAAACTTATCTCTCAAATATGTTTTCAATAGCGGTGGCCACAGCCCCCAAAATATTAGCATTTGGACCAAGCTCAGAAATTACCAGTTCGGCTTGATCCCGTAATCGTGGCATACAATAATGGTTTAATGATTGCTGGATTGGAGTAAGCAAATATTGATTGGCTTCTGCTACCCTTCCACCCAAAATAATGAGTTCCGGATTAAGCAATTGAATTAAAATTGCTATACCTTTTCCCAGTTCAAGTCCTACTTGCGAAATGATTGATATTGCAAACTGATCGCCATGATTGGCCGCTTCAATAATTGATTTAGGCACCAGCTCCTTTTCCTGACTGGCAATTAATTTTGCCAGTGGCGAGTCTTGTTGCGACTCAATTTGTTTTTGTGCCAGATGCACCAGACCTTTTCCCGAAGCAACGGTTTCAAGACAACCCCGCTTACCACATTCACAAAGTACCCCATTTTCAATAATGGGTAAATGACTAAATTCACCAGTAAACCCCGAGTTTCCCCGGTACAGTTTTCCATTTATTATGATTCCTAAACCAAGTCCCCAACCTACATGAAGACTTAAAACATTTTTCCTGCCTTTTGCCAGACCAAACCGATATTCCGCCAAAGCCCGGGCTTTTGCATCATTTTCGATAAAAACCGGCAGGCTAAACATTTGACTAAGTACTTTGGATAAAGTGCTTTCTTCCTGGTGTAAATAGGTATAATTCCTTCCTGCTTTAGCATCAATTAATCCGGGCATATCCACTCCAACCCCAATTAATTTATCTTTATTAATACCAGAATCACTGATTAATTTTTGCGCCGCTTCAAAAATCAAATCAAGTGTTTCTGGCTTATTGACTAACTTTACATTAATTGTTTTTAGACCTGTTACGTTCTTAAAGTTACTGTCGAAAATTGCCATTTTTGTGGCATACCTGCCAATATCAATTCCAAGAATAAACAGGGAATCATTTTTCAAACCAAACAAATTTGGCCTACGTCCGCCACTTGAGCTACCCTGGCCTTGTTCAATAACTATCCCCGAATCACATAATTCTAATAGAACCGCTGTTACAGTCGGGATGCTTGATTTTAGCTTTTTGCTTATTTCAACCGCAGATTTAGGTCCATGGAAATAAAGGAAATTTACAATTTTTTTACCAAGAAGATTTTTTTTCTTCTCAACAATACTTAGTGTTTCATCATAATAGCCGTTTTTAGTAAAGTAATTCATAAAAAATGGTGTTTTACATCTATTTCAATCTTTTCATCTTATTCCAAGACAAATGTATGACATTTTTTTACTAAATCAAACATACTTCTTAATTTTTTTATTAAGTGGTGGCTTTTTTATTATTTATTTAGTATGATTTAATATATAAATATCAATATCGTTTAGATAAGGATACTTTGTAATGTAATTTATCAGTTCGCACTCACCCCCCTTGGTTTCGCTTTGCGAAACCTTTCCCCCCTCTCTTTTTCAAAGAGAGGGGGGGAGGCTTGCGCAGCCAGACGGGGGGTTTGTTTGGAAAAATCTTTTAAATTAAAGAACATCAGGTTTTTCTTAACTAAACTACGTTGGGGTAAATAACAACATATTCTGACTGAATTTAATAGCTCTAAAATTCTTTACAAAAAAGAAATATCATTTTACTTTTATTTATTTTACAGCGAATTTTATCTTTGCAAACAAGAAATTAAAATATATGGCTCAAATAAGCATTAACACCTCTCAAAACGTTCAAATTGATCATCCTACCGCTGATGTCGGAATAAGAATACTATCGCAACTACTCGATTACGTGTTTATATTTGTTTATGTGATGCTTATTATATTTATTTCGGATCTGATTGGAATTGACGGTGGATATGGCATCTTATTAATTCTTCTACCAGCTTTTTTCTATAGTTTTATTACTGAGTCAATTTTTCACGGCCAAAGTTTTGCTAAAATGATTTTGAATATCAAAGTTGTAAAACTGGATGGCTCACAGGCTACTTTGCTTAATTATTTTATCAGGTGGATGTTTCGTCTGGTTGATGTAGCCCTATCAAATGGTATTGTAGCGATTTTGATGGTTGCCATCAGCTCTAAAGGACAACGGCTGGGCGATAAAGCTGCCGGCACTACAGTGGTTAGCCTTAAAAAAAGGTACGACTTTAAAAATACTATCTATCGAAGGATTTCTGAAAATTATCAAATGCAATTTTCTCAGGTTGAGCTACTTAGCGAGGAAGATATTACCACAGTTAATGAAGTTATCAACCACTATTTTAAAAACCCGGGAATACAAGCAAGGCAATTACTCATTAAAACCAAGGAGGCAATTACCAGAAAAATGGGTATTGAAACCAAACTGGATTCCATTGAATTCTTAAGGACAATAGTAAAAGATTTTAATTATATGGTAAGGAATGATGAGTATTAGAGTTTCCTGATATTAGATTATTGCCCGGTTAAGCTTAGGCTCTGATTTTTAAACCTTTAGTTTTTCATGCTATAGCTGTCGCAAGCCTTTGGCCAGTATCTTGCTTGAAAAGCAATAATACTGCACAATATAAAAAACAAAACAGGCGCCAGCCTTTATATTTAACGCTTTCCCACTATACAGGACTGAGGCCTTCCATTAAAAAAATTGGCAAGAGCCAATGCCTGAATTAAGTTCATTATTCAGCTCTTACGCAAAACCGCGGTAAATTCAAAATGCCAGACAGTGCCCGGCATTTTAGTAACTTATATCTTTAATTTATCCTGATCCCTCCGGTTGTCCCAGAAAGTGATCAACCTTATATAATTATCCATAATACCATAAAAAACTGATGTTTGCGTAGTAACCAGCCCTTTCCTTACTTCTTCTTTTCCTTCAATCGCAGGGCACATTTCCGGGTTTTCCGCTATCTGGCCGAGCAGTTTAGCTGTTTTTCGTACGTACTTTTTTGCACTGGCTTCTGACCATTTTTCTTCAATATCCCCGACTATTTTATCGAAGCTTTTCTCAGCCCTTTTCGTCCACTGTATCTTTAAAGCTATTTCTCGTACTTTTTCATAACCACTTCATGTTCAATAACTTTCCCGTTTTCTGCTTCCTTGAGCCCTTCTTCAATTTCCTGTTTTAAAGCTTCGGGTAGTTCATCCCATTTCGAAATGCCTGATGGTGCAGTTTTTTGGGCTAGTATGACATAAATGGCATTTAAAAAGCTCTCGTCTTCTATACCTTCTATCAAATTGTGCAAGTTTAGTTTTAACTCTGCGGTACTCATAATTGTTCTTTTTTTACAAAGATACAAGATTTGCCTTTAATTATTTTTATTATGCTTATAAAAAAAGACTGCCTGACCTACCAGCCTGTCTCTCATTCATTCGCTAAGGGGATTATCCTATGCTATTTACGCAGTGAATACTGCTGACATTTTAAGTCCAAGACCCTGAAGACGCTCAGTACCTTGAACTATAGAAGCAGACCAGCGGTATATGGGGATTTTTTAATGTTCTTTTGGCTTGACCCAAAAGAACCAAAAAGTCAAGGCTGCACGGTAAATTTCCCCCATCTCTTATCAAGCCTAAGTGCGGCCGGGTGATCTTTGAACAAGTTCAAAGCTTCCCGGTCTTACTAAGGCTTGATGGCAAGCTGTGGAAAATTTCCCATGAGGCCGGATGCCCTGCTTCTACTGTCGGCATAACTTTTCCTTTCCTTCTTTTGGTTTAATAATGTTTCAACTCTTTTATTCAATTTTATTGAAGGGACTGCACCTCTATAAACAATAAACAAAAGCCCGGCATTTCAGATCTTATGCTACGCATTCACCGAAGTTAAAGCTAAGCCGAAGGCGATCTCACACAGTGAAGCAAGTAAACTTCTCTTTATTTTAAATCCAGGTAACCGCTATCGCTAATTATT
>JARGGF010000335.1 GCA_029210905.1 Bacteroidales bacterium
TTATGATCCTGAAAAATTAATAATGACTGATAATACAAGTAAGCAAGTTTCATTGAAACTTGTTTACTTAAACCGGTTAATCGCCCAACAAACAAAAAGAAGTTTTTCATTAGTAAGAATTAGAAAAAGAGATATCGTGATTCTTAATTATACCAGAAGTTATATATAACTACTCCAACATTTAATGAAGCAGTTCTTTTGAAAATCTATAAAAATTTGAACAACAAATAATATGAGAAAAATGAGATACCTGACCATTATCCTGCTTTTGCTGGTAAGTATTTCTGGTCATGCACAACATCCTGATTTAGAGAATATACTCAAGTCAAAAGATTTGAGCTATTTGGTGCATAACCATGTTGCATCGCACAATCCAATGCCCCATGGCTGGGAAAAATTCACACATGCACAATCACCTTTAGGCAGGTTCACCTTTCCACTGGTAATGGCAATGCATACTGGCGAAGTTTATAGTTTAGCTGAGAAAGGCAAGATAATTCAGCATACAACCACTTCTCAAGAGTGGCTTCCATGGCTGTATCAGGCAGAAAACAGTCAAATAAAAGTAAGAAGGACTGTGGGCAAAGATATTTTTATGTGCGAAGTTCTCAGCAAAGCAGAAAAAAACATGGTAATTCTTGAGATGAATGCCTTTACAGACCATTATTACCGTAATAAAAGCGATATTGATTTAAATTTTAACAATGCGACAAATCAATTCCACTTTAAATGGCGCGATTATACATTAGTGATTAGTTTTAAGGGTAGTACAGAAGTTGAAATGTGCCAAAATGCACAGCCCTTACTAAGAAAATTTCAGGGATTTGATGATGTAAAATTAGTTGACAAAAGCACCCTGGGATGTTGGACTCGTAATGGCATTGTTTATTTGGGAGCGGAATTTGGTGAGAAATTGACCATTACAATGGAAGTAACCAAAACTCCACTCTATCCTAAGCTACCTGAATTTGAAAAATTAGCTGCTACTGAAAAACAATATTGGAATGATTTTTTTAATGAGCAAGTACCAGTTTTAAAGACAAAGGATAAGGTTGTTCTTGAAACCTATTATCATGCCTGGGTCACCTTTTGGAGTAACAGGTTTGAGGGTGGAGATGGAATGACCCCTTATCCATATTTCGCAAGCTCTGCTTTTATGTATCCAGCACAATTTTTTTGGGATGAGTTTTATCATTCTGTTCTCCTTTCAAATCTCAAAGACAAGGAAATTCCCTACCAATTTATAAAGAATTTTTCTGCAGCACAGGCTCCTGATGGAGGAATGCCGGGAAGCCTAAATTTTACGAGCGACCCTGAATTGTACAAAACAGAAGTTGCAAGGTCTGGCTCAACTGACATGCAGCCAATAGTATTAGGAGTCACACTACAGTATCTAAAGAAAAAACCGGGTTGGCCTAAAGAAAAGGTCATGGAAATGTATCAAACCTATAATCGCTATATTGATTGGCTTTATAAAAATAAAGATGCAGATGGCAACGGTTTGATTGAATATACAAACAGTTATAACTCGGGAACTGATGATTCTCCCCGTTTCGACAGTGTTTATCCCCAGGGCAATCATATAGGGAGAATGCAGCCTGTAGAATGCCTTGAACAAAATGTATGGCTTTCGCTTATGCACCACAATCTGGCGGAAATGGCAAAGCTGAATGGCGATGTTAAAGCATCACATATCCATAGCAAAAAAGCCTTGTTACTTGAAGAAAAAATTGAAAAGTATTTTTGGAATGAAAAAGATGGTTTTTATTACGACATTAATACAATAACACATCAGCAAATCAGGGTAAAAACCGAATTTGCCTTTATGGCAATGTTCCTGAAAAATGTTCGCAAAGATAGAATTAATCGATTGGTTAATGAGCATTTGTTAAACCCAAAAGAATTCTGGACCGATTATCCCATTCCCAGTGTGGCACTTTCTGAACCATCATTTTCTGAAGAAAATATGTGGAGGGGACCGGTTTGGCCAAATGTAAACTGGCTAATTTGCCTGGCTTTAGAACAACAGGGATATAAAGATATTGCCAAGCAACTTGCGCTTAAAACAGTTTATATGCTTGGTCCTCAACATCAAGGAGATAAAAAAATAAGAGGTCCCAGATTTAATGAATGGTTTAATCCTTTGACAGGGCAAGCGCTTGGCAACGAAAATATGAGCTGGGCTTGTACAGTTGCCGACTTAATTCTCAGATATTTAAATGATTAACAAAATTATAGTAAAACTATGAAACAGTTTAAAATCGTCCTTACTTTTTTGATGTATTTGAGTTTTACCGGCTCAGCTTTTTCTCAAAAAGTAATTAATTCAGAAAAAACAATTAATGTAAATACATCAGGCAAACCGTTAGGACATTATTGGAGTAAATGCGTTGGCGCAGGACGTGCAAATGAAGGATTGCGTGCATCGTGGCTCGAACATTTGGCATTAGTGCAGAGAGAATGTGGTTTTAAATATAGTCGCTTCCATGGTTTGTTCCACGATGATATGTTTGTTATGCGCAAAGTAAATGGCAAAACAAATTATAACTGGCAATATATTGATGATTTATTTGATAGGATGCTTGCGATAAATGTGCGCCCTTTTGTGGAACTTGGATTTTTCCCCTATGATATTTCGAGTGAAAAAACCGTATTTTGGTGGGGAGGTCATGGCACACCACCCGCAGACTTTGAAGAATGGGAAAACCTGGTTGCAGCCTTTGTAAATCACTGCATTGTAAGATATGGAAAAGAAGAAGTACTTCAGTGGTATTTTGAAGTATGGAACGAACCAAATCTGCCGGGGTTTTGGAACGGAACAAAAGAAGAATACTTCAAAATGTACAAAATTACGGCTGAAGCTATCAAAGCAATAGATCCGGCATTAAAAGTGGGTGGACCAGCAACAAGCAGTTACCACCCGGATGAAGGTGTTTATGAGCGACTTTCAAAACAGAAGGAGATAAAACCTGAAGATTTTGAAAATATTCAATGCAAGGGTCCCTGGATTGAAGATTTTCTGAAATATTGCGAAAAGGAAAAACTTCCTGTAGATTTTATCTCTTCCCATCCCTATCCTACCACTTATCCTTTTGATGAGCAGAAGAATTATTTTGAAATGAGCCGCCCGATAAACTGCGTTTATAAAGATATCTCATGGTTAAAACAGGTTGTCGAAAAAAGTAATTATAATAACGCGACTATTGAACTTACTGAATGGAGTTCAAGCCCTTCTTCGCGGGATTATACGCATGATTATTTACAGGCAGCCACTTACGTTGTGAAAATCAATCTTGACTGTATTGGAATGGCTAATTCTCTTTCATACTGGACATTCACAGACGTTTTTGAAGAAGCTGGAGCAGGCAACAGCATGTTTCACGGAGGTTTTGGAATGATAAATTACCAGGGAATAGTGAAGCCGGTTTTTCATGCTTATCGGTTTTTAAATATGTTGGGCGATGAAGAAATCAACCGCGAAGGGAATAAAATCGTAACACGTGATTCTAAAACTGGTTTTATTACAGCATTGACCTACAACTACCCTGATGAAATTAAAACCGCTGTGCCAATTTCAAAAGAAAACAGAGAAGCAGCTGAAAAAATCCTGCATACAGGTTCTGCGAAAAAAATCAGCATACGTCTATCAGGCCTGAAACCCGGCAGTACTTTCGAAGTTGAAATAGTAGATGAAAACAATGGTTTTGCTCTCACAAAGTGGAAAGAAATGGGAATGCCCGACCATGCAAGCAGAGAACAAACCAAAGAACTTAAAGAATATGCCATGGCGACCAAGAAGTACACATTAAAATCTGATAATAATGGCTACTTGGTTTGGGATATAGAGCTTTTGCCATGGGCTGTAGCAGTATTAAAACAAATAAAATAAGTTTAGGCTGTTAATTCATATTGAGGTTGAAATATCCAGAATATATTAATTACAATCAATGAATTATGGTTTTATAGTCAGGAGCTTTTCGTCTAATCAAGTATTCCGGATATTTCCTGATAGCACCATAATTGCAAAACAAATATAAATATGAAACTTAACTATTTCTTTTTAATTCTCTTAATTTCTTTTTCTTCTTGTATTAACTCCTATAATACCGAGCCAGTTAAACAATGTAATGAAAATCCTCGCTATTTCTCATACAAAGGAAAGCCAACTATCTTAATGGGAAGTACTGAACATTATGGTGCCGTACTGAACCTTGATTTTGATTACATGAGCTATTTAGACGAGTTGCAAAAATGTAATTTAAACCTTACTCGCACTTTCACAGGAATTTATGTTGAACCCCAGGGAGCTTTTAATATTGAGAAAAATACGTTAGCTCCTGATCCGGGTAGGTTTATTTGTCCATTTGCACGAAGTGAAGAACCGGGTTATGCCAATGGAGGTAATAAGTTTGATCTATCAAAATGGGATCAACACTATTTTAAGCGACTGAAAAATTTTATTTCAGAGGCTGATAAAAGAGACATTATTGTTGAAATTACATTGTTTTCCTCCATTTATGAGGAGGAACAGTGGAAGCTTAACCCTCAAAATCCGGCAAACAATATTAATAATTTACCCATTGTTCCTTTTAAAGAAGTACAATCGTTATTGCATCCTGAGTATTTGGCTTTTCAGGAAAACATGGTTAAAAAAATTGTTAATGAATTAAACGAATTTAATAATATTTATTTTGAAATTTGTAATGAACCATATAGCGACAATATTCCTAAGGACTGGCAAAATCACATGGCAGAATTGGTTCGTCAAACTGAAAAACAACTGCCTAAAAAACATATTATTTCATACAACATCGGGAATCAATCGATGCATATTCCAAGTCTAAACCCTAGCTATTCTGCGGTAAATTTTCATTATGCCGAACCTGAAGCTTCCCTTGAAAACTCCCATTTAAATGTTCCGATAGGAGACAATGAAACCGGTTTTAAAGGGGTTGCTGATTGGCCCTATCGAGTAGAGGCCTGGAGTTTCATTTTAGCCGGGGGAGCTCTTTTCAATCATCTTGATTATTCCTTTGCCGTAGGACATGAAACAGGTGATTTTCAGTATCCGGTTTCACAACCTGGCGGTGGTAATAATGGTTTGCGGAAGCAGTTTGGATTTTTACGCCGGTTTATTGAAAACCTCGATTTTATCCAGATGCGTCCCGATACTGTGCTTATTAACAACCTATCTGACTCTTCAATTTCAACTCAGGTTTTCTCAAACGATAATAAATTGTATTTGGTTTATTTGTATAAAAGGTGGAAAAACGCAAAAGAAAATATTTCGGTTCGCGGTTTAACCAATTTTATTCCTCCAACCACAGGCGAATATTTATTTAAATCGTATTCAGACGATGGTATAAGGCTTTATGTAAATAATGAGCTAATAATAAACAATTGGACAGGGCATTCTTTGGTTATTGATAGTGGTTTGGTTAAGCTAAAGAAGGGTGTTAAAGTCCCCTTGACTATGGAATACTACAATGGGCTTTATGGTGGTTCACTAAAAATTACCTGGACGGCTAAAGGCTATACTGAAACCATTCTTAGTAGCGACAATACTATAATTCCCGAAGCAAAACATAAAGGAATTAAAATAGCATATTTTAAGGGCGAAGATTTTAATTCGCAAGTGCATGCCGACACCCTTCATAGAATTAATTTCTCTGTGGATGATTTTACTATATTCGATGGTGAATATAAAAATTTGCAAACAGGCTTATTATTAAATCTTCCAAAGGGTAAATATAAATTGTCATGGCTCAATCCAAAAGATGGAGAAGCAATTAACAGCAAAGAGATTGAGCATTTTGGTGGGGAAATAAATTTGCAATCACCTGTTTTCGATAATGATTTGCTTCTTCAATTAGAAAAGGTTAATTAGCTGAAAATAACAAGGGCATGCATAAT
>JARGGF010000336.1 GCA_029210905.1 Bacteroidales bacterium
AATCTTATCAAAAAAAGATTCATATGCATCAGATATAATAAAAAAGCTAAAGGAAGCTAAACTTATTGTGGTTGAAGGTACCTTATATCCCTTGCTAACCAGGCAAAAAAATGCAGGCCTTTTAAGTTACCGATGGGAAGAATCAACCCAGGGGCCACCGCGTAAATATTACAAGCTTTCAGAAAAAGGTATAAAGTTTCTTGAAGAAATGGACCAATCGTGGAACGAGTTGGTGGAAGCCGTAGAGATGATAAACAATCTGGATTCGATATCCACTGAAATTGAATAAAAACATTAATCTACAGAACAGAATTATCATATCTTAAAGCATGATATAAATGAAAAAAACAATAAGAATAAACATAAGCGGGCTTATTTTCAACATTGATGAAGATGCCTATGAAAAACTGCAGCAGTATCTGGGATCAATAACAAAAAAGTTCATAAATACCGAAGAAGGTAATGAAATTATTGCTGATGTTGAAGCCAGGATTGCAGAACTTTTTCATGAAAGGATTGGTGACCGGAAAGAAGTAGTAAACAAGTATGATGTTGAACACATCATTGAGATTATGGGGTTGCCTGAAGATTTCGAAAATGAAGAGGATGAGGAATCTGCTGAAGCTGAAATGCATTCGAAAAAAGCCGATCGGCGAATTTACCGGGATCCTGAAAATAGGGTTCTAAGTGGATTATCAGCAGGAATCGGTGCCTATTTTGGTGTTGATCCAATAGTAATCCGTGTAATATTTGTGTTAATGACCTTATTTTATGGTACCAGTGTACTCATCTATATACTTTTATGGATCATAATTCCAGAGGCCAAAACCAGAAGCCAAAAACTTGAAATGCGTGGACAGGATATTAATTTATCGAGCATTGAAACATCAATAAAAAAAGAGTTTAACCATGTAAAATCGAATTTTTCTAACTGGCAAAAATCCGGAAATTTTAGTCGTTTACAAGCTAATTTTGGAGACATTTTAAACTTATTTGGCAGGATACTTTTGCTTTTATCCAAAGGTATATTAATAATAATAGGTGTGAGTTTTTTAATCACGGGAATTGCTCTTTTAGGCACTATGACAGGGCTTTTCTTTTTCAATGACACATTTCTGTCACCCTTTAGCTGGACAAATGTGCCATTTTCAATATTTGATATTGCCACGCTTTTTACTGATGGTTTTAATGCCCGTGTAGGAATGATTGCTTCCTATTTACTTGTTATGATTCCAGTTCTTCTATTAATATTTTTAGGAATAAGATTCATTTTCAGGTTTAAAACGAAAACAAAGTATCTTGGAGTATTTGCAGGTTCTCTCTGGCTGGTAAGCCTCATTTTGTTAATCAGTTCTGCTGTTAAGGTAGGTTTTGGGATGCGTGCCGATCAGGAAATCACCCAAAACTACACCATTGACCCTGGTAATAGTGATACTTTGTATCTTGAATTATTTAAAACTCAGGAAATAGATGAATGGAATAATAAAAGGGAAAAATTTGATAATGTTTGTGTAAATTATAATAATGGAATTATTGAGCTTACCGGAAAACCATGGATTACAATTAAAAAAAGCACTACAAAAAACATTGAATTATACATTTCTAAAAATTCGAAAGGGGCAGACGATAAGGAAGCCTTAAGATTAGCAAAAAGCATAAAATATGAATGGCAGCAATATGATTCTGTCATCTATTTTGGAAAATATTTTACCATTGAAGGTGAAAAAGTAATCAGGGACCAAAACCTTGAGGCAATTTTAAAAATACCAGTTGGTAAAATTATCTATATTGGAGATGAAATGGATCTAATTACATCATATATTGATAATATTCAAGACTTTAGCGATTATGAAATGACTGGGAAATATTGGATAATGACAGAGGACGGCCTGAGTTTATTGGGCAATATTATGCAAAATAATCCCCCGGAATTCATTGAAAAAAATCAGGATAGCACACAAAATAATGACAAAATAAAGGAAGAGATTGAGGAGATGAAATCGGAATTGGATTCGATGTGATTTAAGCATATATAGCCAAAGAAAAAGCCGGAGACTCCGGCTTTTTTTTTATTCTACTATACTTACCCAGCCAAATTCATCAGGTTCATCACCGGTTTGGATGGCCTGTAATTTTTTATAAAGTCTGGTTGAAATAGGCCCTGGCTCGTTTCCATAAGTATATTCTTTTCCAGAAGCATCATCAACTATTCTTTTAATTGGGCTAATTACTGCAGCAGTTCCACAGGCTCCAACTTCATCAAAAGTTTCAAGTTCTTCATAGGGAACTGGACGTCTTTCGGCTTTCATACCAATAGATTCGGCTAATTTAAGTAAGCTCATATTAGTAATTGAAGGAAGAATTGAGTCTGATTTTGGTGTTATATATGTATTTTCTTTAATTCCAAAGAAATTAGCAGGCCCACATTCATCAATAAATTTCTTTTCTTTTGCATCAAGATATAAAACATTTGCAAAACCGCCATCGTGTGCCTTTTTCATCGAAGTTAAACTAGCAGCATAATTTCCACCTACTTTAAATCTTCCTGTTCCCAAAGGGGCAGCACGATCAAACTCTCGTGTAAGTAACATGTCAACAGGTTTAAAACCTTCCTTAAAATAAGGCCCAACAGGAGTAACAAATACCATAAAAAGATATTCCGAAGACGGTTTTACACCAACTTCTGGTCCCGAGCCTATTAACAAAGGCCGGACATACAAAGAAGCACCACTTCCATATGGCGGCACAAATTTCTCGTTCAGTTTTATTGCCTTATAAATGGCTTCTTTAAAGAGAGTATCAGGAACTTCTGCAAGCATAATTCCATGAGCTGAATTACGCATTCTTTTTGCATTTTCTTCCCAACGGAATAACCTGATTTTTCCATCTTTGCCCTTAAAGGCTTTAAGTCCTTCAAAAGCTTCCTGACCATAATGCAATGATGTGGCAGCCATGTGAATATTCAAATATTCTGAGGATGAAATCTCCAGTTCGCCCCATTTCCCATCGCGAAAATAGGCTCTTACATTATAATCGGTTTTAATGTAGCCAAAAGGCAAATTTTTCCAATCCAAATTCATATTGTATATATTTTTTTGGTTATTTAGTTAAATTTTGTTCAAAGATATACATATTATCAATAGATTTTTATTTTGGCAAGCTGATTTTAGGCAGGTTTTTACAATAATTTCACAAAATTTAATATTAAATTTTCAGTAAAAGTCCAAAAACAGCAAAAACGCAAGATTGGAGTTGCATCAAAATTAATAAGAAAGTTCTAACTATTTGTCAAATATTTTAAATCAATTATCAAAACTTTTACCCTTAAAAAGTTATTTTTTTGAACCTAAACCAATTTACTCAAATAAATTCCCTAATTTTGGCATAAGATTAGTAGTTAATAATCATCTGGCAATTAATATGTTTGTGCCATAAAAAATTTATCTAATTTATATTTTAATAAAAAATTTGTTATATTAGACGTTTCTTTAGAGAACTAGATCTTAAAAAAATTAAAAAACTATGGAATTAAATAAACCAATATTAGTGCCCTGGGATTTCTCGCAAGTGGCTGACTATGCACTCCAGCATGCAATTGAATATTCAAAAGTAACTGGTGATCAAATTGCATTAGTTCATGTAGTAAAGAAACAGAAAGAGATACAACCTGCTAAAATAAAATTAGAGGAAACTGTAAAGAAAACTAAAAATGAGTATGGTGTTGATTTAGAATTGATTGTGCGCGAAGGCAGCATTTTTACATCAATTAGCGACATTGTAGATGAAGTAAATGCTACGCTCGTAATAATGGGTACTCACGGGATGAAAGGGATGCAAAAATTTACAGGAAGTTGGGCACTAAAAGTTATTGCCGGCACTTCTGCACCTTTTGTTGTTGTACAGGCACCACCTGTTGCAGCATTATCTGATATTATTTTTCCGGTTGATTTTAAGAAAGAACAAAAGGAGAAATTAGTTTGGGCCGGTTATCTGGTTAACCACTATAAAGCAAAAATTCACATTTGCTACCAACCATCGTCTGATACGCGAATAAAAGCAAAAACAAAATCCAATTTGATTTTCTCAAAAAATTACCTTGCTGAAAAGCAGGCAAATTTTGAAATTGTAACCCTTCCTGGCAAAAAAGCCATTTCAGATGAATCAATTGATCTGGCACGCGAGATGAAGGCTGGTATGATATTAATTATGACTACTAAAAATATTAGTTTCCAGGATTATGTATTGGGTGCCGATGAGCAACAAATAATCGCAAATCCTGATAAAATTCCGGTAATGTGTGTTAATCCTAAAAAAGGAACCAACTTTGGTGGATTTAGTGCAACTGGTGCATAAAAAGCAATATGCTTTCTAAAGAAAACAAAACCTGTGCTTCTATTGTGCAGGTTTTTTTATTTTACCTAATATTTATCATTTCAAATATGGAATAGATGTAATACTTTTCTGCCAATTAAAGCTACAAAAATTTCAATGAATCAAATGAATGATCATATTAAACCATTTATCATCAAGAGTAGAATCTTTGTCCCGGTAGGAATAGCCATTACGCTTTCTATATTAATAATCACCATTCAGTCTATTCATAACACTAAAGAAAGCATCTATAATTCTCTTGAGAAAAGTTTAACCCTTGAGGTAGAGACAATAACTAAAATGTTTGAGCGGGAAAAAAGCCTTAAACTTGAAAAAGTTAAAACTCATCTTAAATTTGCCCACGACTGCTTTTACAATAGCAAATTAAAAGTTGTAAACGATTCTTCAAAAATTGAAGCAGTGAACCAATTGACTGGTGCCACCCATAGTGTATGGATACAACATTGGCAACACAACGGCAAGTTACTGAATAAAGATTATGACTTTGTAGATAAAATAAAATCTTTAACTGGTGGAACAGCAACCATTTTTCAAAAAATAGACAGTGGTTATATCAGGATTTCTACAAATGTAGCTATGCTCGATTCAAGCAGGGCAATAAATACATTTATCCCAAATAATTCACCAGTTATTAATGCCATTGAAAACGATTCAAATTTTTTTGGTCGTGCCTATGTGGTAAACGATTGGTATATAACTGCATATGAGCCAATTAAATTAGATGGGAAAATGGCTGGCATACTGTATGTGGGGAATAAAGAAAAAGACCTTCCTGAACTAAGAAAGATTCTTGGCAATATAAAAATAGGTAAAAGTGGAAGGATAATAGTAATTGACCAGGTAGGAAAAATTGTTATAGGTGAAGAACCTTGCAACGAAAGCTGGCTTAACACTGAAAGTATTAAAACCATTGTAGAAAATAAAAACGGTACAATTAAATACACAAATAATAAGAGGATTAATGACAGGATAATAGCTTATGATTATTACAAAGATTTTGATCTATTTGTTTTAGCCATTGTAAAACCCGACGAGGAGACTAAGGATTTAGTGCAAAACACAATTATTCAATCCGTTATTTATGGAATTATTATCTTTATATTATTGTCGCTATTTGTATTTTTTATTACCACAAATAAACTGCATAAGTATTTAAAGCAAATAGAAGATTCGAATAACAAACTACTTACGATAAGAGAAGCACTCGAACATTCAGAAAATAAATTTAAAACATTGTTCAATAGCAGTTCCGATGAAATTTTTGTAGCTGATTTTCAAGGCAATTTTGTAGAAATAAACCAGGTGGCATGCGATAGTCTGGAATACAGCAAAGAAGATTTGTTGAAAATGAAGTTTTTCGATATTAAAACTAAAAAATACAAACAGTACGTTTGGGAAAATATAAGAACAATTATTAAAAATGGATACCATACTTATGAAACTGAACATGTTTCGAGAACGGGAAGAATAATTCCTTTCGAAATGAAAAGCCGGATAATTGAGTATGACGGGA
>JARGGF010000337.1 GCA_029210905.1 Bacteroidales bacterium
AATCTGTATATTAATTAATTATAATAGTGATGAAAGCATTTTTAAGAATTGCGCCAATATTTTTGGCAGTCCTTCTATTCTCTTTTGCAGCAAAGAGGCCAACCACTTATAATGAAGAAAAAAAATTACTCTCTATAGAAAATGCAATTAAAGAAGGAATTATTTCTGTCCAAATCTATGGCAAGGGCGGACATGAAGGCGAATGCATTGAAATGGAAATTAAGAGCCTGGTTGAAAAGGATACCATTGTGCGTATTGAACCCGGGCGACGGTTACAATCGGATGATTCTCTTTTACAGGACATACTTATTGTGAAAGAGATCCAACTATTTCTGGCTTCCGGGGAGAAAAAACAGATTAATGTTTTTGGTTTCTGTTGCCAGGCAAACAATGGCGGACCCGGTAAAGGTGATGCTTTTAACATTGGATTTATGGAAGACAGTACCTTCATTTTGCTGGCCGAATATCTTGGAAAATCAAACCTTCCTTTGGGCGTTATGCAAAGTGCTGTTTGGGTGTTAAGTAACAATCACTCACTTAGTTCCATACATAACGACAATGAAAGTGATCGGGAGAAAATGAAAGAATTGTATGGATTAATTGCAGGCATCAAAAAGCTGGACTTAAAATTCCCCTGGTACACCCTTAAATATGAACAAGATACAAGTCGACTCTTTAGCAACAGGCCAAATAAGTTATTTGCTGAAATTGAATACGACATCCCAAATCCATCAAATGTAGATATGCTTATTCGTGATATTAATGGCCATTTTGTTACAAACATTTTTACCAACAGACCTCATCATCCTGATAAATATACTTACCGGTTTAATCTAAATGTCGCAAAATGGTCAAAAGGGAAGTATTTTTTGATGTTATATATTGATAATCAGATGAAAATTAGAAAGGAGTTTGAACTTTAGAAATCAGAAATTGGTCATTTGAACTTTCTCATAGCCTCCCGAGTATCGGGAAACGAAGTGAGTAAATTAAAATGAGTTGTAAACTATTATACTAAGATTAATCAACAGTAAATAATTGACTGATTTCATCCTTCAATATTCATGTAGATAATATTATTTCTATCTTAGCTTTTTAATTCAAATTCAGAAATATTATGCGTGTAACTTTATTATTGGTATTGGTCCTGTTTGCGAAAACGATATTCGCTCAGGATCCATTGGTGTTAAAGTATTCTCAGACTATTACCGCCGAGGAACTTAAACAACACTTAAATGTAATTGCATCCGATGCATACGAAGGAAGGTTTACGGGGGCAAAAGGTCTTGAAATGGCAGCTGAATATCTAACCAAAGAATTTAAAAGTGACGAACTCACTGGACCGGTGACGGGTGCTGAAAATCCATTTTACCAGGTAATGGATCTTGAGCAAAAAAGCTGGACCAAAAGACGGCTAACTGCGGGAAAGCAAGTGTTTGAAAATCACAAAGATATCATCTTTATTCAATCACCGACTGGTGAAGAAGAATATGAGGTAATATTTGCCGGTTACGGGATTTATTCCGATAAGTACAACGACTATAAAAACATTGATGTTAAAGGTAAATTGGTTGCTTTTTTACTCGGCGAACCTGTTGACAAAAATGGGATCTATCTGGTTACTGGAACCAAAACCCAGTCTTTACCGGTAGATACTTCAATCAATCAAAAGGTTGAAGCCATCCAGGGTAAGGCAATGGCATCAATGATGCGTGGGGCAAAAGGTTTTATCCTGATTGAAAAAAATGAAAAAGAAGGTGAAAAAATCATGGACCTTTTAAACAGGTATATGGGCGATGTTGAGGTTAGTTTCCCTGGGAAAAAGACAAATCCGATGCAATCTTTCCCCTTTTTATACATGACCCCTTCAAAAGCAGCACAACTATTTGGTGTAAAACCTAAAGCATTTGAAAAAACAGTTGCCGGATTACTTGACACAGCTAATTCAACAAGTGGCTTATATACACAGAAGATAAAGATAGAGGCTGAGCAAAAAACCGAATCTGTAAAAAGTGCAAACGTACTTGGTTTTATTGAGGGAACAGACAAAAAGAATGAAATTGTGGTGCTGAGTGCACATTATGATCATGATGGAATAAAAGGTGGAGAAGTTTTTAATGGTGCCGATGACAATGGCTCTGGAACGGTTTCAATAATTGAACTGGCTGAAGCATTTGCCACAGCAAAAAAAGAGGGACATGGACCCAGAAGGAGCATGCTCTTTATTGCCTTTACCGGTGAAGAAAGAGGATTACTTGGCTCTGGATATTATGCGAAACACCCTATATTCTCGTTAGACAGCACTGTGGTGAATTTAAATATCGATATGATTGGCCGCATAGACAAAGAACATACGGAAAAGCCTGATTATCTTTACATTATAGGAGCCGATTATCTGTCAAGCGAACTGGATTCAATAAACAAAAGTATTGCGCAAACCTATGCTCCGGAGCTTGTGCTGGATTATACCTACAACGCAAAGGATCATCCCGAACATTTGTATGAGCGATCTGACCAGATTAAATTTGCTGAAAAAGGTGTGCCTGTAATATTTTATTTTTCAGGCTTACACGATGATTATCATACACCAGCCGATGATGTTGACAAAATCAATTTTGAGGTAATGGAAAAGCGCGTGAGAATGGTTTTTGCTGCAGCCTGGGAATTGGCAAACAGGGAAGAAAGGGTAAAAGTAGATAAATAAATAAATTTAGACTTTCCAGGTTTTAAAACCTGGAAAGTCTCCCATTATAATATATTTTAATTTCCAAACCACTCCTTCATTAACAACAATTCCTTACCAACCCTTGGCGGAATAAAACCCATTAAATGCCCGTCTTCATCGATCAAAAACTTCTGAAAATTCCATTGCATTTCAACATCCATTACTCCATTTAACTCTTTCTTTGTCAGCCATTTATAAATTTCACTGGTATTGGTCTTTTCCGCTTTGTTTGGATCAGGTGGAGCAGATTGATAAATATAATCACACACCGATACTTTTTCCATCATCGGAAAAGTGACCCCATAATTTTTAGTGCAAAATTCTTTAATCTCAGCTTCGGTTCCAGGCTCTTGCGATAAAAAATTGTTGGCTGGGAATCCAATAATTTCAAATTTCGATTTATCAAGGCTTTCATATAATTTTTGTAAAACTTCGTATTGAGGAGTAAGCCCACATTTTGAAGCAGTGTTTACAACTAAAACCTTTTTCCCTTTCAAACTGGCTAAATCGAAATCCCGCCCATCTATCGTTTTTACTTTAAAATCGTGAAACGTTTTTAATTTTGATTTCTCCTGCTCCTTTTCTGGAAGAAATACAAATCCGGAAATCAAAATAACAGTCAGCAATAAAGCTGCGTAACTTAAATATTTTTTCATGTATTAAAATTTTATGGTAATTGTTATTCATTTTTAAGGCGAATTTACACGCTGTATCATAACCACACAAAATGCAAATTAGAAAAATTATCATAAATAATGCCTACACCTTGCTGCTTACACAGGGTGCAATATGCTTATAATTTATAAAATTAAATATTAACGGTCGATTTTCGCTCAATACTGATTGAAATTTAGTAAAAATGCCTTATCTTTAAGAAATATCAGGTTGAATTTTAAACTGGGTATTCAATCGATGGTTTTGTTTGTGCAAAACATTGAAAAATAATTGTTATATTCTCATAATCTGGCAATTACAACAATCAAGCATTCTTATGAAATCAAATCATTGCAATTCTGGCAGTAACAGGCCGGACAGGCAAATTTGCGGAATAATTTAAACTCAAAATTGATGAAACTCAAAATTTATCAGGTAGATGCTTTTACCAATAAGCTTTTTAGCGGCAATCCTGCGGCGGTGTGTATTATCGATAAGTGGCTGGATTATAAATTGATGCAAAACATTGCACTTGAAAATAATCTTTCTGAAACGGCTTTTGTGGTGCCAAATGCCGGACAGTTTGAAATTAAATGGTTTACCCCAACTGTTGAGATAGATCTTTGCGGACATGCAACCCTGGCAGCCGGTCATGTAATATTTAACTATACGGCATACACAGGAGATGAAATTACCTTTAATAGTGATAAAAGTGGTATTTTAAAGGTAAAGAAAGATGGCAATTTCCTAACACTTGATTTTCCGGTAGATGAACTAAAAAAAGTAAGTCCACCTGAACAACTTATCAAAGCTTTGGAAATTGAGCCCATTGAATGTTACAGGGGGCGTTCAGATTTTTTGTTTGTATATGCCTCAAAATCAGAAATTGAAAATATTCATGTGGATTGCTCGTTAATGAATGGTCTTGAATTTAGGGGGCTAATCATAACTGCAAAGGGCAAAGATGTCGACTTTGTTTCACGTTTTTTTGCGCCAGGCTCCGGAATACTTGAAGATCCGGTAACTGGTTCGGCGCATACTTCATTAACTCCTTACTGGTCGAAAAAACTGCATAAAAAAGAATTGACAGCCAGGCAGCTTTCATCACGTGGCGGACAACTAAAATGCAAACTGGCGGGCGACAGGGTATTGATAAGTGGACAGGCAGTAACTTATATGATAGGTGAATTGGAGATTTAGATATTTGTTAACATAACTGTTATGACACTGAATAACGGATGGGTTAACCCATCCGTTATAAGGCATATAATCAATAAATTGTATTACATTTCATAAGTCATTTAATATTTGACTTAACACTATTTCAGTATGCTCAGGAGTGCTTAAGTTTTGCTTTTCTCATTTCATTTTGATGTTTTTAACCGTTCCTTTCCCCGAAAAATACAATAATAAATACCCCGATACTGCAGCTACAAAGCTTGAAACGAGTATCGCTTGTTTTGCAATATCAATTTGTGCAGGATCAAAAAATGCAAGGTTAGCAATGAATAATGACATGGTGAAACCAAGACCAGCTAGTAAACCTACTCCTGCAATATGCATGTTGTTAATCTCAGGGGCTAATTCGCCCAATTTTAGCCATTGTGCAATTTTGGTCATAAAAAATACCCCAATCAGTTTACCGAATATCAAACCAAAAAATATCCCCATAAATACAGGTTGAACAATTAAATCACTAAAAGTACCTTTAAGTTCCAATCCAGCGTTGGCAAGGGCAAAAACCGGCATAATCAAGAAGTTCACAATCGGATGCCAGAATTTTTCTTTGTACTGCAACGGATTGTAGGCACACAATACCAATTCTTTTTGCTTCATTAAGATGTCCAGTTTTTCGGCACTAATTATGCCCTTACTTTCTGAAGTTTCGGCCTTTTCAAGCCTGTTTAATAAAGCTCTTGATTTTGAAAGATAAGTTTCAGTATCAATCTTGGTATCTGATGGTACGGTAAATGCCACCAGGATTCCAGCTATTGTAGCGTGCACACCTGAATACATAAATGATACCCAAACAATCAATATTCCAACAATATAATAAAATCCTCTGTTTCTAACCCCCAGATAATTAGACACTAATAATATGGCAAGGCCACCACCTGCAAGCAACAATTCATTAATTACAATGGAATCTGTATAAAAGACGGCTATAACCAATATTGCCCCAATATCATCGGCAATGGCAAGTGCTGTTAAAAATATTTTTAAACTAAGAGGAACTCTTTTGCTTAACAAAGCCAATATGCCAAGTGAAAAAGCAATATCAGTGGCCATTGGTACTCCCCATCCGGAAATTGATGCCTGACCAAAATTAAAATATGCAAAAATAAGGGCCGGAAATATCATCCCTCCAACTGCTGCTGAAATTGGAACAAATGCCTTTTTCATTGTTGAAAGTTCACCTGCTTTGATTTCTCTTTTTATTTCAAGACCGGTAAGAAAAAAGAAAATGGCCATTAAAAAATCATTTACAAAATGATGAAGGGAAATGTCATAAAACAATTGATC